>QMLT01000120.1 GCA_003646875.1 Deltaproteobacteria bacterium | reverse complement strand
GTCCAAGGCCCCTTCCAGTCCCCGGGCCTCTTCCTGCTGGTCCTGTGCCATCTCCTCTTGGCATGTAAATCGCCTCCTTTCTTGATTCCTTTATAACTACAATTTAACAATGTACTGCCCCGCCGCAAGCGAACGGGGTAGCAACCCCTTTCTTAGGAAACGCGGCAAGCCGCGGGGTATTGAACCCTAATCGCGAATAAATGTAAGCAAAAAAGAAAACCATAATTTCTTGGAAAATCTATTCCTTTATGGCCCAGTACGATCTTAACAACAAATCCAGATCCAATGGCCAAGATGCCAACCAAAAATCTCCAATTTCTTAGAATCTTAAACTGATAGAGCGCACTCATAGGCGCTATGAATGGCATCCATAGCCCTACCAACTTCCTTACAATCCCCTATAAGGAAAACTTCAGTCTTTTCTTTGAGTCTATTTTCCATTGAGTTTTCCGGGACCATCCCCTTTGTGTAAACAACAAAGTCCACATTCTCAATGCGCCCCTCTTTCCCGTCGATGCTCAGATAGAGGGTACCACCTTTTTTTCTTACCACATCAGCACCGGTTACTATCTTTACTTTTAATTCCTTTAAGGATTTTAGAAGAAAGTTGCGCGACATTACTTCCATTCTCGGAGCTATTTCTTGCGATCTCTTAATAATTGTCACATCATTTCCATTCTTTTCCAAAACTTCAGCAATCTCAGCCCCGATAAAGCCACCACCAACAATAACGCCCCTCTTGTTCTTGGGTGTCTTATCCGGCTCCAGGATCTCTGCCCAATGCCATTCTTTCAATCCAGGAATATTTGGGATTTTAGGAAGGGACCCGGTAGCCAGGATAACAGTATGGTAATGTGCTATCAGCTCATCTGGATGAGCCTCTTCAAAAATGACATCTATCTTTTCAGTTACCTCATCAACAAAATACTTTTTAAATTTCTCTAAATTGGTCTTTCTCGGTGCGCGGTAAGCAAGATTAAACAATCCCCCCAGGTTTTTCTTTTCAAATAAGGTTACTTTGTGGCCCCTTTCATTGAGGACAAGGGCAGCCTCCATACCTGCAAGACCACCGCCTACGACCGCAACATTTTTCGGTTTGGTAACTTTTTCTAATTTTTTCTCCTCTTTTCCAACCTCTGGATTCACAACACACATAAGGCCTTTACCACTCCTTATTCCTCCAATGCACCCCTCCAGACAGCAGGCACATGGACGAATAGGGCTGCGTATATCTCCCAGTACCTTGCCAACAAAATCAGGGTCTGCTATCAAAGGTCTTCCTATAGCTACTACATCGGCTAATCCATCTTTAAGTATTTTTTCAGGATCATCCCTCTCGTTTATCTGGCCCACTGCAATAACTGGAATAGCAACCTTACTCTTGATCTTAGCGGCAAACTCCCAGGTCTTCCCCTTGGGTATAGACATATGCTGGAAGTACCAGGGTGGCGTTTCACAGACAGATCCGCTTGAGACATGGATAGCATCAGCACCCTTTTGTTCAAGCGCAACTGATAACCTTATCATATCATCAAGCTTCAGCCCCTTTGGAAATATCTCATCGGCACTCAAACGGACCATTACAGGGATTGATATAGTCTCCTTAATCCTTTCGAGTACCTCAAGCCCAAAACGAAGGCGGTTTTCCCAGCTTCCACCATATCTATCAGCACGATTGTTCACATTTTCAGATAGAAACTGAGCGATGAGGTATCCATGCCCAAACTGAAGCTCAATAAAGTCATAACCGGCCTCTTGAGCCCTGACAGCCGCATTTTGGAAGAGCGCCTGAGCATCCGCTATAGTTTCATTATCCATTGCTATAGGTTGTTTACCGCCAGTTGCACAGACTTGATCGGAAGAGGATAGATATTGATTTCCAGGGATATTCGGATTTGCCATCCTTCCTGGGTGATTCAGATGAGCAATTGCAAGGGAACCATTTTCATGTATAACATCTGCCAGTTTTCTTAGACCTGTAATCATATTATCGTTATGGATCCCTATCTGGACAGGCAATTCACGTAATGTAGGATGTAAATAAAAGGGCTCCGGGGTTATCGCCCCTAAATATTTGTTTCGTCGCCTGTAAAACTGAAGATGCCTGTCGGTCACCTCCCCAGTTTTTGTACCATAGCCAGTCTTTACCGGGGCCATTATAAACCTGTTTTTTAGCCGCCTATTCCCAATCACCAACTCTTCTGATGCCAAGCTCATATCAAATTCCCTCCCTTTTTGATTTAATCAGTAGTGGATCAGCCTGTTATAACCATATGATTGTTATCTATTGCCATATCCCTGCCAAATAGAAAACTAATCCTGCTATTAGCCCAACAGTAAAATTGACTATCTTTACAGAGACAAAACTTCTTTTTGACTCAGCCAGCAAGGGAAGCATCCCATGACCATCCTGAACAACAGAACTCGCCAAAAGAATACCAAATGGGATTGACCCCTGTGCAAAAAGGGTCACAAATATCATATGCGGGCCAGATTCTGGAATAAGGCCTATAAGGCATGCAATTAACAAAACAATTAGATAATTTGCCTTAATCCAGGTTTCAAGATCTAAATAGTCTATTAAAAAATACATCAGCAACAATGCGCCAAATGTCCACAGGAATACCCGTGGAACATGAGCCTTTACGATATGTTCCCAGAGGTGTTTTTCAAGAAAATGTTCGGGGACTGTGGAAACGATAAACAGGGACAACAATGAACCTAAGAGGAATGTTATCTTTATCCAGTTCCATTGCGGCGGGCCTAATTGATTAAACGTTAATCCAGCAATGAATAATGCCAGGGCGATTATCAATAATCCGCGTTGAGTGGTAAAGTCCTTCAGTTGACGTAAGATCGCACCCTTCGGAAAACAAACACATTCATCCTCACCATGAATCTCTAATTCGCGACCTATCTTTTTTACAATTAGAGAGCCTGGTTTGAATAGGATATCTGTCACAAAGCCAGTAGCAATGCCTATGAGAAATAGAATAAGGGTTAAAAGGAATGTCTTTCCTGGAAACATTGACAGCATTACATAGGCCTCATCACCACTCGTTGCAATCATCACAGTCACCAATGCGCCAAAACTTACTATATCGTGCGCATAAAGGGCAACAACCGTGAATGCGCCGAGACAGCCAGGTGTAGCGCCAAGGAATGCAGATAAGATATACTGCATCCATTTTGATTTCTGTAATGAATTCTGCCAGCTTCCCTTGGTTTGAACATTAAGATACTCTATAATGAGCATCATTACGAAGACAAAACTGGTAATCATAAGGGCCTGTTTAAAGGTTTCAATAATCACTGACATTTTCTAATCCACTTAGATATCTGTTTTGTCTTTTATCAACGTCTCGAGCTCCTTCTTTTTTTCCTCGATAGCTATTTCTAATTCTTCAACGGCTAACATCTGCTGTGGTCGGACAGAATGTGCAGGGAGGGATGCCTCTCTATCCTTCAGTTTTTCTTCCAGGTCTTGTATTTCTTTTTTTAATTCCTCTTCCTTTTCCATAATTAACCTCAAAAAAGGTCATCTTCTTTTGATGCATCTATTCTCAACCATATCCTATATAATTTTTCTCCGCCTTCCTCAAAACATTTATACCCTGTGGAGTCAACCTCTTCCACCTCAACCTCTCCTAACTCTTTGCATTGGGCCAGCCAGTTTTTGAAATGTTCTCCACCACCAAAGTATGCTTTTTTCCATCTTCTCCCCTGGTCGTCTGTCTTCTCTCGAACCTGCTCTTCCTCGGCCATCCTTTCCTGGATTGTCTTACCCCGTGTTTCTCTCTTATCATCCATTCGCTTCTTCCCACAGTGCCGTGCTATATATGTAGCATTTGATTCTCCTCCTATAGACAATGGAGAACTTAGCAGGTTGTCAATTTCAGTCAGGTCCTAATACGATTTATCCATTGTCAGCTCATTAGAAAATACTGATAGTTTAGCCTGTATTTCTCGCTAACTTATCGATTCTATTCAAGATGCCCTCAATCCTTTTTAATGATTCCCCTACCTCTTTTCTTAATAATTCCAGAGAAGCAACCGGACCTGAACTCGGGCGTATAGCATGCTGATAGGATCTTTGTTGGTATCCAAAAGCTGGAACTTTTAGCCCAATAATCTCGCTTATATTGTAGCCTACCCATGGATTCTGTCGGCAGCCAAAAGGCGATGCATTGCCCTCCGCCACTGCCCTGGCGAATTGCCCACAATTGTCATACCCGCAAAGGCCACAGTTTATGTGGGGTAAGAGTTCATATATTTTTCTTATGTTATCTTTATTATCTGTCATATCTCTTCCTTTTAACCCTCTTGGGAAACAGGGATCTGACGTATCAATCCAGCTATTCCCAGGAGGATTCAAAAACGAAGACTTATAGTTTGTCCTATAGGTCTACAGAGACCTTATATAGACGCTCATTTACTTCTTCCAATTCTTGTACTGCCTGTAAGATATGGTTGTAATTCCCATCATTCTCAATCTTCTCTGTCCATCTTCTGAATTTCTCACTATGCCTTTTGTTTTGATCGATCCAGGAATTTAGGATAACTTTAAGCCTTCCCTTTTCATCAGCAGGGAATCTGTTAAGAATTTCCTCAACCTTTGAGCGAATCATATGCTCAGGAACTGCCCCGAGTATCTCATCTACCTTCTCACCACCGTTGAAAAACATCTGCATTGGAATGCTGACAATATGGTATTGCATTGCCGTCTGGGGATTCTGATCCACATCAATTTTGCAGAATTTAAAATTTTCATATTCCTCTGAAAGTTTATCATAGATGGGTGAAACCATTTTACAAGGCCCACACCAGGGCGCCCAGAAATCAACCTCAGTTGGAACATCTGATTCTAAAACTTCTTGCTCAAAATTTTGATCTGTAACTTCTATTACTTTACTCATATTAACTCCTCTCTAATTTATATTTAATCCTATTTTGAATTTATACATTGTGCCTTTAATAATCAAAACGAAAACATTATTAGCATTTATATATCCAATTCTAACCATACCCTGACTTCTTTCTGAAATTTATCACCTTACCTGTCTCAATATTCTTGTTATCATGTATTAGGGTCCCCACATACTCCCTTTCCATATAAAAATTAGCATGTTCTATCTCATCCCTTGCCTCAGATTCCATATGTTTTGGCCAAACCGAAACAAACCCATTTATTTTTGTAATCCGATAAATTTCATCTAATAGCCTCTTTCTGTCTTCAATCTGGGGAAAATAATAACGATGAAAGACATCGAAAATAAGGCTCACATCCACCGATTCATCTGGAAGTTCAATTTCCAATTCGCCTGATGTAGCCATCTTCTTTATATTTTTCAAACCGGCTAACTCGGCCTTCTTCATCAAATTATCTAAGGCATTTTTGTCTTTGTCCAGGGCATAAACCCTGCCTTCTTTACCAACTATTTTAGCAACTGGGATGGTATAGGTCCCGGAGCCACAACCAAAATCCAATACGCTCACACCAGTTTTTATACCTATCCTTTTCAGGATTCTAATGATATCAGGTTCTAAACCAATCCCCTTTCGCTCTCTATTATCATTTCTAATCTTGCCCTCCTCTATTTTCATGTATCTAGCATGCGCAGCGAAAATACCTATTTATCTCTTCTTAAATAAAGGGAATTAGATATAGATTGCCGCCACCTTTATTCCCTTTAACAAACTCACATTGCCTCAAAATAGTGTGATACGCCATACATGCTTTATCTTAGGAATTAATACCCAACCAATCCCCCTCAGGGACCATCAGGCATAGTATTGGAGATGTCTACTATTATCTTGGAATTTTCAAAATCCACCTCAAGAACTCTACCTGAGATTACCTTTTCTTCTCCAAACATGGTTTCCATTCGTACGCTTTTATCATCAAGGTCCATATGGCTAATATTTTCTAAGATTGGTTCAACCATCTCCCTGTTCGTATATGCCTTTGCCAGACACATCTT
>QMLT01000119.1 GCA_003646875.1 Deltaproteobacteria bacterium | reverse complement strand
ATCTTATTATCTCTACAACAGTTCATTAGCTCTTTCCCAACCGGCCCGTCTAATACCCTGTCAACGGCTTCGTAACTTGGCATTATCCAAGGCATGCTCACCACTATAAATCTTGGGTCGACTAGCGAGAAATGAATGGAGGAGTTAAAGGCCATATCAATTGCACCCGTTTGCAGCATCTGGAGCCCTTTCACTAAATTCCCCCCGGAAAGCTGCTGGTTAGGATAGATATCTATATTTATATTACCATCGGTCCTGGCCTTTACTAAGTCGGCAAACATTTTTGCACCTGCATACCAGGGAGAAAGCTCTGAAAGGGTTATGCTAAATTTATAGGTTTTCGCTATGGCATTTGGTGCATGGAGAAGGATAATAAATGAAAAAGTGAAGAGAACCACCAACAAGATTATAGCCATATTTCTTTTTGACATAATATTCCCTCCTCATACAGTACTGTTGATTAAAAAGTTTGACTTATCACTGAGAATCCCTCTATCAGTCACCTCCCTTCCTAATATTTGATCGATAACGCCCCGATCATAGTGGCCTATTAGAATACATGCGATTTTTAGGCATTTTCTTCTCCTTTTGCAAAAAATATATCATAATCCGTTTTAGGATCATGGGACCTTAGTATTTTTATTCCTTGCAGTTGTGCGACCATTACCTCGCAGGTGATCAATACCGGATTTTCCCCCCGCACGAGGTGGCCTCCATGGAGGTGTCCCTCCTTATCGCTTACCACCCCATGTATGTGGACGGTAATTATTTCCCCTTCCTCTTCCCGGCCGATAGTTCCCTGCCCTGAGAGGAGCTCCAGCGGGCCTTCATACTTTCTAGGCTCGCTGTAACCAGCGCCTATCTTGTTATTCAACGGTACGGCGACCAGGACCGATGCCCGTTGAAGGCTCCCAATGCAAGAGATGATTGCACCGGATTTTATACCCAGGTTTTGGCAGGCCTCCTCAATTCCCTCTATCACATCGGAGCCGGGAAGCACCCTGATGGTAACTGCTTTTGAAAGATGTCCTTCCGAAAAGGTTATCCCCATCCTTTTTTCCCTCTTGAAACCAACTTTGGAACTCCATCATTAAGTTGAAAGGAAACTAAAGTGTCTAAAGTGAGCTAAAATTTTAGATTGGAGTCTTTTTGACTTTAGGCACTTTAGATCACTTTAGACATTTTAGGCACTTCTCCTATGGCGTATACAGACCTGCCTTAACCGGTAGATACATAGACAACCAGGGCACCAGTGATAGAATAATCAAAACAATAGCATCCATGATCACAAATGGGATCGCCTGTTTAGCTAAAGAGTCTAAGTTCCCCTTAATCAAGTTGGCTGCTGTAAACAGATTCACACCTACTGGAGGTGTTGCCTGGCCAATAGCCAGGGCTGAGATAAAGATAACACCATACCACAAAGGATCAATATTAAAGGCGGCCAGCACGGGTATAAGGATGGGCATGATTAGATAAGAGATGGAGATTGCATCCAGAATCATTCCCAGACCCAGCAGCAACAGGTTTACCAGGATGATCATGACCACTGCATTGGGTGATATTTTTATAATAGCATTGGCAGCCAGATCGATAATGCCGATAACAGATGCTGCCCAGGTAAAAATCCCTGCGAATACCACAAGGAACATGATGACTGAGCTTGTGACACTTGCATCAACCAGAATCTGTATTAGATCACGCCATGAAATAGAGTGATAAATAAAGATGGCCACAAACAGGCTGTAAAAAACAGCAACCACTGCGGCTTCTGTGGGCGTAAATATACCTGCATATATGCCTCCCAGGATGATGATCGGCGTCAGGATAGCCCATAAAGAGTCTTTGAAAGCAATGAGGATCTCTTTCAGACTCCCTCTTTTTTCCAGACCCCGATAACCCCTTTTTCTTGATATAATATATGCCACAAGGACCGTGCCGGCCCCAGTGAGAAGCCCAGGGATAATACCAGCTACAAAAAGGGCGCTCACCGAGACACTGGTAATGTTTCCGTAGATAATAAAGGCAATGCTGGGTGGTATTATAATAGAGAGGTCAGAAGAATTGGCGATGGTTGCTCCTGCGAAGTTTTTGTCATATCCATGCCTTATCATAGGGGCAATAAGGATCAGGCCTACGGCTGCTGTGGTTGCAGGCCCTGAACCAGAAAGGGCTCCCCAAAACATACATGTAAGCACAGCCACCATTGACAGACCACCTACCATCTTTCCCACCAAAAGTTCAAAAAAATGGGCTATTGTTGCGGCAAGGCCTGCTTTTTCGAGGATAACCCCGGCCAATACAAAAAAGGGGATTGCAAGAAGGGGAAATGATGCAATGCCCGTTGAAAAATTAACCCCCAACATTCCTATGCCCAGGTCAAAATAGTAAATAGTAACAACAGCCGCCACACCAAGAGATGTCCCTATGGGAATACCGATAGCCATAAAAAAAAGGAAGGTTAATGCGATTACCAAAATCTCCATTATCTTTTCCCCTTTCTCTCAAGGCCGTCCAATTTAGAGGATGCATCCCTGTAAATACCCTGAAAAACAAAGATAGATAAAATGGGAACACCAATATAATAGATCCATACAGGGATACCAAGCCCGGCAGATGTGGCATTGAATATTGTTAATTCAAAATATATGGCCTGAATGGTGTAAATATCTACTAAGAGAAAAAGGAAGGCGCTCAGCCCCGAGCTGAAAAGAATTATAATTTTCTTAAATTTCTTGGGGAAAATATTATAGAGTGTAACCATCCCAAGTTGGCCCCCACGCTCAAAGGCAATCCCTGATCCGATCACCGTCATCCAGACAAAAAGATTAATAGTAATCTCCTCGGTTGCTGCAAAGGAAAAATGGAATAGGTAGCGGCTGAGAACATTGATAAAGGCAATGGATGCCATAGCAAAAAGCAAAACAGCGACAATCCAATGATCTATCCTGATGTGCTGATTTTTCTCTTCCATCCAATACTCTCTTTAAAAGAGAGCCCCTGTGAAATGTTTAGTTTCGCAAGGGCTCTCTATTTTAGCACGCTCTATTTTCCCATATCCGCTTTTGCCTTTTCATACAGATCTTTTCCGACCTTGGGGATCCATTTATTGTAGAGTGATTTTGTTGCATCAATAAAGGCATTTCTCTCCGCATCCGAAAGGAAGGTTACAGTCATGCCCTTGCTCTCCATATACTTAACAGGTTCAGGGACCTTCATAGTATAATTGAACTCATTTTTCAGTATGTTAAGTGACTTTTCCCCGTCAAGCCCGGCCCGGCAGAGGGCCTTTTCGAATCGAGCGGATTCTACGGCCGCTTCACGTATAGCCTTTTGAATATTCTCAGGGAAGGCATTAAACTGCTTTTTATTCCAGTAGACAATTACGGGGTCCACAAGATAATTCCAGAAGGTAGAATACTTGTGGTATTGCCAGATTTGCACTGGGATAAGCACCCCAACTGGATTCTCCTGGCCATCGACTACACCCTGTTGAAATGCCGTTACTGCATCACCCCAGTTCATATTAACAGGATCGGCGCCCAATTGCCTGAACGTATCAATAAAAATCGGGCTTCCTACAACACGGAGTCTTAGTCCTTTCAAATCCGCGGGTATATGTATTGCCCTTTTACTATTGGTGACCTGCCTGAACCCGTTTTCAGCCCATGCGAGCCCCACAAGACCCTTTTTATCCATAACCTTAAATATGGCCTTTCCGGTTTCGCCATACTCCATTTTATCAAGGTTTTCAAAATTGTTGATGAAAAAGGGCAGGGAAAAGATATTCATCTCCGGCATAACAGGAGAGGAATTGATTGTAGATTCATAGGCACAATCAATCACACCGCTAGCCACCATTTGAGGAGATTTTAGCTGAGCTCCCTTGAGAAGAGAGCTTCCCCAATAGGGTTTGATATTAATCTGACCATTAGTTTTTTCCTTTACCAGATCAGCAAATTTTTGCGCCCCCATCCCCCAGTAGAACTGAGGGCCTACATTGAGTGTCATCTTATACTCTTTCTTGAATTTGCCCGCCTCGCTTGGGGCTGTAAAGATCAACCCCAGAGAAAGAGATAGCAGAAAAACCACCGCATTCCTTAAATACTTAGAAAATTGTTTCATGATAACCTCCCTCTTTATCTGTTTGGCTTAAAGGTTGTTAATTAAATGGTTTAAAATTCACCTCCTTCCAAATGAGTTTGACCTGGAAAATTTTTCTCTCATCACTATTTGAACTACTTCACAGCGCATCACCTTTTTTCTTTTTTGTTTTCGGGCTCTGGACAGGAATATCTTCGTATTGGAACGTTCCAGTCCATCGACCAGGGATTAAGTGCACATGCAATGCCTTTGCCGGCTTTCTTCCCAGGCTAATGCCTTTGTGAGGGACAGTGCCATTCCAGTAAGCCGCATTGCCATTTTTTAATATGAACTCCTTTGATCCCAGTGTCAGTTTCATCCTGCCCTCAAGTACATACATAAACTCTTGCCCATCATGAATCCTTGGCTCCACCTCTTCCTTCTTACCCACATGCGTTACAATGGCTGGCTCCATAAAGGGGTTCTTCATTCCCTCGGCCAGGAGTTCGAGTTCATAGGCAACCCTCCTATGCGGGCCTGATCTGGAAATAACCACTCTGCGGTTACCTGGATTGGTGATTATGTAACCTTTTTCACCTTGATCTTGAAAAAAATATCCTATTTCCGCCTTCAGGGTATTAGAAATACTCTGCAAGGTTGGTATAGATGGCATAGCGAAACCGTTCTCGATCCTTGAAAGAAGGCCAGGGGAGAGCCCTGTAGCCTCGGCCAGCCTTTTCTGTGTTAGTCCTGATTCTTTTCGAAAGTCCTTTACCCTGCTTCCGATCCTTTTGGCCAGGTCGTCCTTGTTTTCCATGGAGTCTTTTTCTCTGCTGTGTTGCAAGTTAAGTGAACAGAAGCTTTTAAAAGATTTTGCACTTTTGTAAGTAGCCTATACTTATATTAAATCTTCACATAGCCCTGCTGTATCAATTTGTCAAGCAATAAATTAATATTACTAAATTATATTTACAAATGTGCAAATCAAATGTTAAATCATTTTGCATAATTTCAAGATTGATAAATTAGGAGATTGGACATTGTATTGGAACGGTATTGATCTTGCTAAATCTAAATGTATGATTCATATTGACTGCTTATCAATAACAATTACCAGACATTCGCTCTCTTCCTTTCCAGCATTTTGTCCTCTATGGGGGTTGGATGGGTCAAAATGGATTGCATCACCAGGCCGCAGCCTTATCTTCTCTTTGCCATACACAAGCTCCATCTCACCTTTTAAAACAAACAGGAACTCCTCTCCAGGATGGTCAAAAAGTACATTTGGCTCTTTTTTGATTACTGGATAGTGTATAATAAAAGGTTCTATCACGTGTCTGGACTTCATGCTTGTTAGGGAATAGTAAGTGAAGCCTATCTTTGTCCCCCTTCTTACCACCTGTTTTCGATCATTGCTACGGGTCACTGCATAACCTTCTTGCAGACTTTCATCCTCTTCGAAAAAGATACTGATAGGCACCTCTAAGCCTCGGGCAATTTTAGACAGTGTTGCTATGGGCGGAGAGACCTGATTATTCTCTATTCTTGAAAGTAATCCCTTAGAGAGTCCTATCTCTTTGCCCAATTGAGCCAGGGTAAAGCCCTTATTTTTTCTTATCTCTCGAATCTTGTCTGAAATTTTCTTCTCAAGCATTATTTTACCGGCCGTAACAATTAATGCCTAAAAATTTCTTTCTGTAGGACTCTAAGAAAGGCGTAAGCCTTCTTTTCGGTGCTTTAACATTCTTTAATCTCTCTTTAATCTCCTTATCGCTTAATTGTACGGCTAATCTTCTGCCTGGAATATCTATCTCTATAATATCACCATCTTGTATTGCCCCGATTGCTCCGCCATTATATGCCTCCATTTCAATGTGCCCAATGCATGGCCCCGTGGTTGCGCCTGAGAACCTGCCATCAGTGAGTAACGCTACTTTTTTATATCCCGCTCCTTT
>QMLT01000118.1 GCA_003646875.1 Deltaproteobacteria bacterium | reverse complement strand
ATGATGCACTTTAAAGACTTTATCCTATAAAATCAGGTTCGAGAAGAAAAACCTATCCTCACCTGGGTGCATATTCCACACCATTCCGGCCACCCATTCTACTCCATTCCGGCCACTGATTCCATAGCAAACTGGCCACCCATTCTACTCCATTCCGGCCACCTGTCACAAATGAATAGCAACGCAGGATAACCATTGATAGTGTTTGCCTTTTTCAACTGCAATGAAGGAGGCATACATGTCAGCGAAGAGGGTATCTATGCGTAAAGTAAAAGAAGTATTACGTCTAAAGTGGGAAAATGGTCTCAGCAACCGACAGATTGCAAAGAGCTGCTCTATAGCTCGTGCCACAGTGGCCGAGTATGTGCGCCGAGCCAAAGAGGCAGGACTGCCCTGGCCTTTACCATTGGGGATGGATGAAACCGAACTGAATAAGCGGCTCTTTCCATCACCCCCATCTGTCCCTTCAGGATTCCGGCCAGTCCCGGACTGGACAGAGGTTCACCGACAACTCAAACACAAGGGTGTGACCCTGTTTCTCCTATGGCAGGAATATAAGGAAACTTACCCTGAAGGATATCAATACAGCTCATTTTGCAAACACTATCAGGCATGGTCTGATAAGCTGGACCTGGTCATGCGCCAAGATCATCGAGCCGGAGAAAAATTGTTTGTGGACTACGCGGGGCAAACCGTTCCTGTAGTGGATGCAACTACTGGAGAGATTAGTGAGGCACAGATCTTTGTGGCGGTCCTTGGGGCAAGCAATTACACCTATGTCGAGGCCACCTGGAGCCAGTCTCTTATGGATTGGATACACTCCCACACAAGGGCCTTTCAATTCTTTGGAGGAGTGCCTAAGGTAGTGATCCCTGACAATCTCAAAGCTGGTGTCACAAAGGCATCCCGCTATGAGCCAGACATCAATCCCAGCTATCAGGAGATGGCTACCCATTATGGCTGTGCCGTCATTCCTGCCCGAGTCCGCAAACCCAGGGATAAGGCCAAAGTGGAAGCGGGTGTGCAGGTAGTAGAGCGATGGATTTTGGCCAGGCTGCGTAATGTCACATTTTTTAGCCTTACTGAACTAAACACTGCGATTCGGAACCTGATCAAAACACTCAATGACCGTCCATTCAAAAAACTACCAGGTTGCCGACAGTCTCTTTTTGATAGCCTGGATAAACCAGCACTGAGCCCTTTACCGGTGCAACCCTACGTGTATGCTGAATGGAAGAAAGCCAGGGTGCATATCGATTACCACATTGAAGTAAAGGGCCATTACTACTCCGTGCCGTATCAACTTGTAAAACAGCAGGTAGAGGTACGGATAACCAGGCAGATCGTGGAGGTCTTTTATAAGGGACGGCGGGTTGCTAGCCACAGGCGCTCACATGAGAGAGGCTATCACACTACGGTCACAGAGCATATGCCTAAAGCCCATCAGAGATATGCCGAGTGGACACCTGAACGGCTCATTCGATGGGCAGCCACCAATGGAAACGCCACTGCCCAGTTAGTGGAAAACATCTTGGCCTCACGGCCTCATCCCCAACAGGGCTTCCGTTCCTGTTTGGGCATCATGCGCCTTGGAAAGGAATATGGACAGGAAAGATTAGAGGCAGCCTGCGCACGAGCGCTTGCCATTGGAGGTACGAGCTTTAAGAGTATCCAGGCCATTCTTAAGGCAGGATTAGACCGCAGGGCATTATTTGAACAGCACAGGGAGAGTCCACCCATCCACCACGCAAACATCCGTGGACCCCACTACTATAACTCAATGAAAGGAGGACAATCATGCTAACACATCCAACACTTGAAAAACTTCGCACCCTCAGATTTAACGGTATGGCTCATGCCCTGGAGGAACAGATGCATATGCCAGAGATTGATGCTCTTTCCTTTGAGGAGCGGCTGGGTCTTTTGGTTGATAGGGAAATGACAGACAGGGAAAACCGTCGCCTCACCACCCGGCTTAGAAAAGCCAAGCTCCGCCAAAGTGCCTGTGTAGAGGATATTGATTATCGTCATCCCAGGGGGCTGGACAGGTCCCTGATGACTAGACTTCAATCCTGCCAATGGATCAGGGAACAACACAATCTACTGATTACCGGTCCAACAGGAACCGGCAAAAGTTTCTTGGCCTGTGCTCTTGCCCACAAGGCCTGTCGGGAAGGCTATAGTGCTCAGTATACCCGACTGCCTCGAATGCTCCAGGATCTCCATATAGCCAAAGGAGATGGCCGCTATGGAAAATTGCTCACCAGCTATGCTAAGACCGATTTGTTGGTCTTTGATGATTGGGGATTGAGTAAATTTAATCAGGAACAAAGCCATGACATATTGGAAATCCTGGAAGATCGACACGGGCTGCGCTCCACTCTCATCACGAGCCAGTTCCCGGTGGATACCTGGCATGAACTCATAGGTGATCCAACATTGGCGGATGCTATACTTGACCGCCTTGTACACAATGCATACACAATCAATTTAAAGGGAGAATCAATGCGGAAGAAAAGATCAAGGTTGACTAAAACAAACAATTCGGAGTAGATAGTAAATTACCTGCGTCGCTTCGCTCCGACAGGTGGCCATAATTCTGTGGAAAAGGTGGCCGCTTTGGCGTGGATTAGGCGGCCGGATTCACGTGGAATAGATGGCCAGAATCAGTGGAATAAACATCTTGAAGACCAAGTTGCTTATTCAGTATGCCCGTGCCTGATGTCTTTGGCCTTTACCATGTAGATCACATCCTCGGCAATATTGGTGGCATGATCCCCGATTCTTTCTAAATATTTTGAGATAAAGCTTATTCGGATAGCCCTTGAGATGTTCCGGGGATCCTCTAACATAAAGGTGAGTAATTCCCGAAAAATCTGATTATTTAAATCATCGATCAATTGGTCATCCTGGCATACCTTAAGGGCAATTTCAGTATCTTCCCTGACAAAGGCATCCAGCGCCTCTTTAAGCATGAATTGAGCTTTTTCCGCCATCCTTGGTAAATCGATATATGGTTTCAGGAGAGGTTCTTTATTGAGCTCCAATGCCCTCTCACAGATATTGACTGCCAGATCTCCCATTCGTTCCAGGTCTGTAATTATCTTTGTTCCCTTGACAATGAACCTCAAGTCTTTTGCCATGGGCTGTCTTAAGGCCAGAAGCCTGATAGCCATCTCCTCCAGCTTTATCTCCAATTCGTCAATTTGACTATCGGACTGAATGGTCTTTTGTGCAAGCTCCGAATCCCTTTGTATCAGAGATTTGATAGAGTTAGCAATGTTCCTCTCTACCAGAGACCCCATCTTAAGTAGGTTCTCCTTCAATGTATGTAACTCCCTTTCAAAATGCCTTTCCATGATCTTACGCCTTATCCAAATCTGCCGGTAATATACTCCTCGGTCCGTCTATCCTGTGGAGAGGTAAAGATTTTATTGGTATCGCTAAACTCAATCAATTCACCCAACAGGAAAAAGCCGGTATAATCCGAAACCCTTGCCGCCTGTTGCATATTGTGGGTTACAATGACAATAGTGTACTTTTCTTTTAGAATCCGAATTAGCTCCTCGATCTTTGCAGTAGAGATAGGATCCAGGGCGGACGCTGGCTCATCCATAAGGATTATCTCGGGGTTTATGGCTAAGGCCCTGGCGATACACAACCTCTGCTGCTGGCCACCTGAAAGGTCCATGGCCGGCTGCTTTAATTTGTCCTTAACTTCATCCCAGAGAGCGGCCTTTTTCAGACTCTCTTCCACAATATTAGTAAGTCTTGTCTTATCTCTTATCCCATGTGCCCTGGAACCATAGGCCACATTATCGAAGATAGATTTAGGAAAAGGGTTGGATTTCTGAAAGACCATTCCCACCCTCTTTCTTAGCTCCACCACATCAGTAGTGTTGGAGTAAATATCATGACGATCAATTAAGACCTTCCCCTCAAGTCTTGTTCCGTGGATAAGATCATTCATCCGGTTTAAGACCCTCAAAAAAGTAGATTTCCCACAGCCAGAAGGCCCAATCAGGGCGGTAATCTTATTTTCCTGAATCAGCATACTAACATCTTTTAATGCCTTATCATTTCCATAATAGAAATTCAGATTTTCTACCACTATTTTTGTATTATTGGCCATCTATTTCCTCAATACTCGAATCTCAATACCTTAAAGTCTTTTACCATCTCATCTTTCTCCTCAACCTTGTCCTGATAACGACTGCAATAAGATTTATCCCCAGCACCAAGCCTAACAAGACCAGAGCTGTTCCATACTGCAAGGGAAGGGTTTTTTCAAAGTGAGTTCCCTCAGTGGCCAGGACATAGAGATGGAAGGGAAGAGCCATTACCTGGTCGAATATAGAATGTGGCAGCCGAGGCGTGTAAAAACAGGCAGCGGTGAATATGATGGGAGCAGTCTCTCCAGCGGCCCTCCCAATGCCGAGGATAGCGCCAGTCAATATCCCGGGGATTGCCGCAGGTAAAACCGCCTTGTAGATTGTATGCCACCTGCTTGCACCCAGGGCTAAGGAGGCCTCCCTGAAGGTTTGAGGAATGGCCAGCAAAGCCTCTTCCGATGCCCTGATGATGGTAGGCAGTATCAGTATTCCCAGGGTCAAGGAACCTGAAAGAATGGAGGAGCCAAACCTGAGATATTCCACAAACATGGCCAGACCAAAGAGGCCAAAGACAACAGAAGGAACCCCGGCCAAATTATTTATCCCTAATCTGATTATCCTGACCAACCTTCCCTGCTTTGCATATTCGGTCAGATAAATTGCTGCAAATACCCCTAATGGGAGCGCAAAAATGATTGCACCTAAAGTAAGACATAGTGTTCCTATTAGGGCTGGAAATATTCCTCCCTCGGTCATGCCATTTCTAGGAGCCTGGGTTAAAAACTCCCAGGAAAGGGCGGAAACACCCCTCTTGCCCAAAAACCAGATTATCAGCCCCAGGACAGAAATTATTATCAGGGTAGATAACCTTAATCCCAAAAAAGCAACTTGCTGATAAATTTGCTGCCCTTTCATAATCGCTAATTCGTTGTCTCGTTATTTTTACAACTTATTGAAATCATGAAGCTTTTATGCCTAGAGCCTGTGGTGTGTGATTTCCTGCTTACAGGGTAGCTGATCCTGTCTCCTTAAATCTATGACTGATAAAATCAGCCAGAAGATTGAGGGCTAATGTAATAAAGAAAAGGACCACCCCGATAGCAAACAGGGCGCTATAATGTTCACCCCCGTGAACTGCCTCTCCCATCTCTGCTATGATGTTGGCGGTCATGGGCCTGACTGGTTGCAGTAAGGTTCTTGGGATTACCGCTGCGCCGCCAGCTACCATCAACACTATCATGGTCTCTTCAATGGCCCTGGCCATCCCTAAGATACAGGCAGTGGAAATACCGGACAGGGCAGCGGGAACAGTGACCTTAATAGCAGTATACCACCTTGTTGTCCCAAGCGCCAGTGATGCCTCTCTATAAGAAATAGGCACTGAACTCAGGGCATCTTCACTGATGCTAATGACTGTAGGAGAGGCCATGATCCCTAACATGATGGATGCAGTAAGGGCTGTAAGCCCGGTAGGTAGGTCGAATAAATCCTGAACCCAGGGGGCAACCACTACCAGGCCAAAGAAGCCATAGACTACAGATGGGACTCCGGCTAAAAGCTCGATTACCGGTTTTAAAAGCTCTTTTACCCTAATATGAGCAACCTCTGAGAGATAGATAGCCGTGGCTACTCCCAGGGGAATGGCAATAGCTATGGCCCCCAGGGTAACTGCCGCCGAACCCATAATCAGGGGAAGAATCCCAAATTCTGGCGGCTCATAGGTAGGATACCAGGACTTACCAAATAAAAATCTTAAGGGGCTGAACACCTCAATGATGGGCAACCCCTCTTTAAACAGGAAGGCCATGATCAGGAAAAGGACAACAATTGAGATAGATGCAAAGAAGAGGAATAGATTCTGGATTAGAAATTCTTTTCCTTTCCGGGAAATCATCTTATCGCCACAAAGCCTTCTTCTTGCACGATCTTTTGTCCCT
>QMLT01000117.1 GCA_003646875.1 Deltaproteobacteria bacterium | reverse complement strand
GTGTGTAACCTGTTCAAAACTGGAGGCAATGAAGGGCTGGGGGCTAATCTTGTGGGTCAAAATTAGAATTGCTGATTTAAGAACATGAAAATTGCCAGCTTTAATGCCAATGGAATAAGGGCTCGCCTCTCTATTATTACGCAATGGTTAGAAAAGGAGGAACCAGATGTGTTATGTATCCAGGAGACAAAGGTGCAGGATAAGGATTTCCCGAGAGAGACCTTTGAGGATTTAGGCTATCACTGCACCTTTTGGGGACAAAAGTCCTATAATGGGGTTGCTATACTGAGCAAAAGCCCAGCGGCAAAAGTATCTTTTGGATTTGGCGATGGAGATAAAGCAGAAGAGCCAAGAATGATAACTGCCTACATCAATGATATACCCATTATAAATACCTACGTGCCTCAGGGAACCGCACCCGATTCAGAGCGATTCCTCTACAAACTTAATTGGTTTCAGCGTCTTCATGATTATTTTTCACGTCACTTTCAATCGAGTGAGCCTATTTTATGGGTCGGAGATTTTAATGTGGCTCCAGAACCAATAGATGTACATGACCCCATAGGGCTTTTAGGGGATATCGGGTTTCATCCTGATGAACACAAGGCTCTCTCACGTGTAAAGGCATGGGGATTTGTTGATGTCTTTCGCATGCGCCACCCTGATGAAAAGGCATATACCTTCTGGGATTACAGAATTCCTTATGCGGTGCGCCGCGGGCTTGGGTGGAGGATCGATCATATCTGGGCCACACCATGCCTGGCAGAAAAATCAAAAAGGGCATGGATTGATGTTGCTTCAAGAAAATTAGAGAAGCCATCAGATCATACCTTTATTGTAGCTGAATTCGAGGTATGATCAATCCCCAATTTGGCGCTCATGTTCGCTCTTTCCGACTGTTCAAGCTCTCAAAGATCGCCGCCGCCCTGTAAATGGGAAAGGCCATACTTATGAGAGATAAAAGGGCTTTACTAAATAATTTTAAGAGGTTATGTTTCAAGTGTGAAAATTTGAACAACCATTTTAGAAATTAACTATGGAGAGATCAATGACTCAGATAACCGAAGGAGTGTATTTCATTCAAGGGCAGGACGAAATGATTCCAGACTCCCATGTCTATGTCGTGGGAAAGCCAGATTCACAGGATCTTTCAATTATTGACGCAGGGCTTATGGGCAAAGGAAGTTATAAGATACAGTCTATCCTGGATATGGGAATTGAGCTTAAGGCAATTGCGAGGATTATCATGACCCATACCCATTTAGATCATATTGGCTGTCTTGCTGAAATCAGAGAACAGATTCCCTGGGCAGAACTATGGGTGCATGATACAGAGGCAGATCCTCTGGAGAAGGGCGATGACAGAACTGTCTACGGTATGGAAATGTTTCAAAATATGTGTATGATGCAATATAGCCTTAAACCCGGCGCCTTTACATTTTATGTTGACAGAAGGCTTCAGGGCGGCGAAAGCCTAAATATTGGTGGAATGACATGGGAGGTGTTACATATCCCCGGTCATTCCCCTGGCAGCATAGGTCTCTACAATCGGATGGAGAAAATCCTCATCCCTGGTGATGTAGTGTATGCTGATTATGCTATTGGTCGTTTTGATCTACATGGAGCAAATGGTTCGGAGCTTAAGAATTCCCTATTACAACTTGCCAAACTTGAGGTGAATATTCTTTTGCCCGGTCATAATCGAATCGTTAAAGAACTTCCCGCTGGGTACATAGCAAAGACAGCTAAACAGTGGGCACCCTATCTTACATAAACATATTGTCCGGTGAATGGTGTCAGTTGTCTGCTATGAAGAATAGCACAGAAACACTATCCTATATAAAAAAACCAAATATTTTACCCCAACGGAGTACCTGCAACGGACAACGGACACTACTATGAAAAGATTTAGACAGAAATATTATGATTATTTTTCCCGCATCTATGACCGGTTCGTTGCCATTCATTCTACTGACAGAGCTTTACGCTTACGATATTTTTTAGCAGATAACACAGGTCTGAAAAAAGGGGGTAATGTGTTGGATATCTGTACTGGCACAGGATCGGCCCTCATCCCTCTAAAAGAAAAGGTTCAAGCACAAGGTCGCGTAGTAGGGGTAGATTTTTCCATTGGTATGCTTCAGGCAGGGAAATCAAAGATATCCGATGATGACAGTATCTTCTTAGTGTTGGCTGATGTAGCGTATTTGCCATTCAAGAATGAGGCCTTTCACGCGGTAACCTGTTCCCATGCCTTTTATGAACTGAAGGGGGAAACACAGGATAATTGCTTACAGGAGATAGGGAGGGTTCTAAAACCTGGCAGCCCTTTTCTGATGATGGAACACGATGTTCCTAAGAATCTTTTTATTAGAATGCTTTTTTATCTTCGATTGCTGTCCATGGGCCCAAAGAAGGCCCTTGAGATTCTAAGGCATGAAAGAGAGCTTTTGATGAGATATTTTAGATCCGTTGAAAAAATATCTACCCCCACTGGCAGATCAAAGATCATGATTTGTAAAGGGAGAATTTAATGTACACTAAAGGTATCCTGTTTGATTTTGATGGGACACTTACTGTCCCAGGGGCAATAGATTTTATTAAGATTAAGGCATTGTTGGGGTGTCCGCCGGAAGTGCCAATACTTGAATTCATCGAATCCCTTGATAACCATAAGCAGCAAAGGGCCTATAGCCTTTTAGATAGGCATGAGGAGGAAGCAGCTCGTATATCTTTTCCAGCCCAGGGTGCAGAGGATGTAATAAGGGAACTTAAAAAGAAAGACTTACCTTTAGGTATTATTACCAGAAACTCTCTTAATGCAGTATTAATTGCCCTTAATAACTTTGATCATGTCGCGGCAGATGATTTTGCTATTATTCTCACGAGGGATGATGGCACACCAAAACCTGACCCTGCTGGCGTGGTAATTGCAGCACGAAAGATGGGCATTGTGCCCGAGGAGTTATTGTTGGTTGGGGATTTTTCCCTTGATATTATTGCAGGACATGCTGCAGGCGCCAGGACTGTTTTGATTGTTCATGATGCTACCCGTGTAATTCCTCCTCACCCTGAACCGGATTATATGATACATCATCTTAGAGAATTGATACCTCTTATTTCACCTCTAACCCCTATTCTATACAGAAAATAAGCAGAATTTCTGGGTTTAATTTTCTTGACGCTTTATCTCTACCCATATATTATGCCTCAAGTATATTTACGTTACTATGTATTCTATGTTAATTTAATGGGCTTACACTTTAAATTATGGCTATGTCTCGATAAAAGGAGTTAAGCTATTTCCGAATATTCACAGAAAAGCAGTAGGATAACTACCTTCCATATCCTTCGACACGAAACAAGGCACCTCAGATCCCAACTCAAACTTCACTCTCGGTGGAAAAGGACGGTGTTAATCATTCCACTGCTTGTAAGTGAGTACGCAGATCCCTCAAATCTGCCAGTATTCAGAAACATCCTCAGATACCTTCGTATAGTGCCCTACCTTTCCCATGTAATCTTTGGTCTTGACGGGGCCACTGAGGAAGAAGCCTTTCACTTAAGGGACTTGATAAAGGATGCTGGACTCAAGAATTTTCTCATCCAGTGGAACGATGGGCCGGGCTTCGGCAGTATTTATAGAAAGCTCAACGAATCGGGATTCAACATCAAGGAACCTGGCAAGGGTAAAAACATGTTCATCAGCTTCGGTATTGCAATTGCCTTGGGCGCCGAGTCGATAGGGCTGATCGATGCAGATATTCGGACATTCAAACGGATACAATTGGACAGACTCTTCTACCCGGTGGTAGCGCTTAACTACGATTTCTCAAAGGCTTACTACGCAAGGATCTCCGAGAGAGGAGAGCTCTACGGCCGGGTGAAACGCTTGCTATTGGACCCCCTTTTACTTTCCCTCAAGAGGAAGTTTGCAGAGACCAAAGAGGAGAGGATGCTGCGCCTGATTGATTTCCTGTTGACCTTCAATTACCAGCTCTCCGGCGAGGTGGCGTTTCATGTGGATCTCCTCAAAAAGATGCGCTTTGCCACCAACTGGGGAGTGGAGATCTTCACCTTGATAGAGGTGTACCGCAAGGCCTCCTCCCCTGCGCAGGTCATGTTTAGCGATGAGCCCTTCGATCACAAACACCAGGATGCATCAGTAGAGGATCAGGCAAGAGGCCTTAACAGGATGGCAATTGATATTGTGACCACCCTCATGAATGCACTCATTATCGAGGAGGGACTTGAGATCTCGGATACTTTTTTCAGGGATTTGGCCATTACCTATCAGGCTGTCGCTGAAGAGCAGATCAAAAAGCACTCAGATGACGCGAGCTTTAGCAACCTCAAACACGACCGCGATGCCGAGGAATACCTTGTCAAACACGTGTTCCACCAATCTATTCTTCAGGCAGGCGATGTTCTTACCGCGCCGTTTAGAATAACGGAGATGTTCTTGAGGTTCGTCACTACCCACCCCGAATTCAAACCCTTTCTTGAAAATGGACTCGCCGAGGCTATAATGGAGGTGGAGCGTAAGAGCCAAAAAAGCATTTTCGAGATGCCGCAGACTGTATCATGGGAGCGAGTGGCAAGTAAGATACCGAGAATATACTATGATTTGATAGATGTAGTTGAAGCGGAAAAGAGGCGCTTTTCTTGAAGATAGAAACTATCTTACAGCCGACATCTCCCTCCAAAAGTCAGCGCTGTGCTCTGTGACCAGTGCGCTGAAACCTGGGGCTAAAATTACCTTAGAAAGCGCTGTCTGTGCAGTGGCTATCAAAGGTACCATATTACCCACAAATTAAGAAGAAGATAATAATAAGTTATTAAAAAGATACATTTGGAATTCATTATGCGTGATCTTCCTCTTATTGCCATTACCATGGGTGACCCTGCAGGAATAGGGCCTGAGATAATCCTTAAGGCTTTGCTAAGAGATGATATTTATCATGCATGCAGGCCCATTATTCTGGGTGATATAAATGTCCTGAGAATGGTACCGAAAAAGCTCGGACCACTTTCATTTCATCCGATAGAAACCCCCTCAGAGGTGACAGGAAACCCAGGGTTGGTTGATATCATATCTATTTCAAATCTTGAGAAGAGCTTATTTACACCAGGCCAGCCTACCGTACCTGGTGGAAAGGCCATGGTAGATTATATAAAAAAGGCAGTAGATCTTAACAAAGATGGCCAGGTATCAGCAATGGTTACCTGCCCCATAAGCAAAGAGCTGATGCATAAGGCAGGTTACCGATTTGACGGACATACAGAGCTTCTGGCCAAACTGACTAATACAAGGGACTATGTTATGATGATGGCAGGTGAGAGTCTTAGGGTATCGCTTGCAACCATACACTGTGCCTTAAAAGAAGTGCCTCAAAGGTTAAATAAGGGCCTGATATTAAAAACCATTAGACTCACTTACCGTGCCTTAAAAGAGGATTTTGCTATCAAAAGGCCTCATTTGGCTGTGGCAGGCCTGAATCCCCATGCTGGAGAGGCAGGTTTATTTGGCCTGGAGGATAAAGAGAGAATAAAGCCAGCAGTGGATGAGGCCAGGAATGATGGCCTGCTCGTGGATGGTCCTTTTCCAGCAGATACCATATTTTATCATGCTATTAATGGAAAATTTGATGCGGTTGTTGCTATGTACCATGATCAGGGCTTAATTCCTGTGAAATTGCTTAATTTTTCAGATTCAGTGAATATAACCCTTGGTTTACCTATTATAAGAACCTCTGTTGACCATGGCACAGCGTATGATATTGCCGGGAAAGGAGTAGCTAATCCGTCCAGCTTAATAGCTGCAATAAAGATGGCCGCAAAAATGGTTAAGGCCAGGAAAGCAATTGAGGAATTGTGAATTTAGGAATTGAGGAATTTAAACCCAACAAACACAATAAACACAAATGTCTATAACCGATATAGTTATCAGAGGGGCGAGGCAACATAATCTTAAGAACATAGATGTTACTATCCCTCGAAACAAATTAGTCGTTATTACCGGATTGTCTGGTTCAGGTAAATCAACGCTTGCGTTTGACACCATCTATGCCGAGGGACAGAGGAGG
>QMLT01000116.1 GCA_003646875.1 Deltaproteobacteria bacterium | reverse complement strand
CCAAGGATCCGGGCGCAGATCTTGGACCTATGTTCAGGCAGGTGGTAGGAACTATTTTTCATATGATGATAAAATTTTATCCTTTCTGGAGCAAGGTAAAATGGAGTAAGCCCACTTCAATCTTTGGTTTTGGCCTTGGAGAAACTGAAATGCCACCACCTGTTAAGGTCAATAAGGAAATATTATTTACAAAATTTCAGAATGGTTTTAATCGCTGTGTCAATATTTGGGAGAAAATCCTCCAGAAGGAGACTGTGAATAAATTACAAGAGATAAAGAAAATGAATAAAGACCAGTTTGATTTTCCTACAAACCTCTGGATCAATGTTTTAATCGATTTTACTATTGCCTACAGGGATAAACTGTGGATGGAAGACGAACTTTTAGATTCCCTTATCCCTATATATTTAGGCAAAACCCTTTCTTATGTAAAAAAAACAGAGCGAATGTCCATAAGGGATTCAGAAGAGTTTATTGAAGAAGAGTGCATCCAATTTGAGGCAACCAAAAAGCTTTTACTGAAGCGCTGGGAGAGTAAGCCGAATTAGTTTTTGGTCAATTTTAATATGATGGGAGATTACCGATGGCCAAGATATTAGTTGTTGATGATGAAGAACATATCAGATTGCTTTACTCTGAGGAGTTAACCGAGGCCGGCTATGAGGTTATCACAGCCGCAGATGGATATAAATTGACAGAGAGAATAGAAAAAGAAAGACCTGATTTAATTATACTTGATATAAAGATGATTGACTATAATGGTCTCGATCTTTTACAGGATATCAGGAATAAATTTTATAACTTACCGGTCATACTCTGCACTGCCTACGATACCTTTAAAGAAGATATTAAATCTATTGCTGCGGATTTCTATGTAATTAAATCATTTGATTTAACTGAACTTAAGAAAAGAATAGCAATGGCTTTAGAGGCAAATATACCTACGTCTTAATATTCCTCCTTAACTTTCTTCTGCCAGTATAAGATAAATCCCGAAGAGTAAAAAAAGAAGGTTTGCAAGCCATGCTCCTAAAACTGGGGGCAAGGAACCTGATAGGGCCAGAGATCTGGATAGGCCAAATGTCAGCAGATAAAGAAAACTAATGCCTATGCCAATAGTAATGCCAAACGGAATCCCTCCTTTTTTCTTTCTCAATCCCAGCGGAATTCCCACCAATGTGAGTACCAGTGATATGAAGGGGAAGGCTATTTTACTGTGGAATTCTACCTGGGACCTGGTTGAATCATAACCCTCCTCCCTTATTTTTCTCGTATAATTTCTTAGTTCCCAAAAACTCATCTCTTCTGGTGCCTTCATAGACCTCTCAAAAACTTGAGGGGTTTCAGGAAGATGTAGTGTATGATTGCGAAACCTCACTGTTTTTCTTGACCCATCAGGTTCAATTTTTTGAATAAGCCCATCATAAAGATACCATATACCATTAAGCCATTGTGCCTTCCTTGCATCGACTCTTTTGCGTAACATGAAGTTATTATCAAAGAAAAATATTGAAAGGCCCTCCATTAGATTATTCCTGCTGTCGTATGACCGAATCTGGTAAATAGAGCCCTTGCCCCTATACCAGAGTTGGGACAACTTGTAGGCTCCTTGTGGATTCTTTTTTTCAACCTGTGTTTTCCATATATTATTAGCCACCGAGCTCGTAATAGGAACAATAGATTCAGAGAGAAAAAAGGAGGCAACTCCAATAAAAATAGCGATTACTATTAAAGGATAAAAAAGACGAAACAGGCTTATCCCACAGCTTTTTATCGCCAGTATCTCATTGTGTTTATTCATTATGCCCAACGTGAGCATAACAGAGATGAGGACTGATACCGGTATCATCTGTTGTGCAACAAAAGGTATCTTATAGATAAAAAATGAAAAGGCTACCTTTAGGGGGACATGAGCCTCCATGAAGTTGTCTATTTTTCCAAAGAATGCTATTACAAGGTAAATGAGTAAAAAGGTAATCAAGGAGATAACAAAGAAGGTAAAGAACTCTTTATAAAGATACCGTGAAATTATTTTCATTTTTACATGTAACTATTCAGCCACAAAGGTACAAAGACCCAAAGACAAAATCAATATACATGGAATAATGGAGTTTTCTCACTAATTTCAATCCCGAGTTACCGGGATTGAAAACGCTATACTAAAAAACAATTCTACAGTCTTGGTGCTTGGTGGCTGAACTATTATCTTTTCTTTAAATGCAGTATCTTTGCAATTTTTGCCGCAGTTGCTTTATTAAATAGATCAAGCGCTTCCCTCTGGATAGACTCCCCAGCCTGTGGTAGACCTCCGAGATCATCTGGCTGGACTAAGACAGGGATATTTTTAAATTCTTTTTTGGGCTTGACCTCAAATTCAGGTGGAAATCTATCAGAAAGATACATTTCCTGAAAGGAAGAGAATTTAAGGACATGGGCCGTGGCAGTAAGTATACCTATCTCTCCTTTGGAAACAATGCCTCCACGTATGGCCTTCATAAAACCAGCCATAGACTCGCCTCCCTGGGTACAGGCAATATGACCATTTCTGTTTGCTATTACCATAGCATCCATTATTTCCTGTTCGGTTACCTGGATGACGAATATCTTTTTTTGACCGGCTGCCTGATTATACTCACGAACTAAATCAATTACACGCGGCATAGAAACAGGGTTTCCGATCATAGCTGCCTGTGCCACGCTCGCCCTTACAGTAACTGGTTCAAATCGCTGTTTAGAGGGGTCATCTTCTAAGTAATAGCGGTACACAGGGTCAGCGTGATCTGACTGGACACCAATGATTTTTGGTAATTCAGTAATGATATTGGCCTTTAGAAATTTTAAGAATCCGCTCATGATTGCAGTGATATTGCCTGCATTGCCAATAGGAACAACTACAACCTTATCTGCCACCAGGTAGTCAAAGTCCTGGGCTATTTCAAAGGCGAATGATTCCTGTCCCAGGATTCTCCAGCTGTTTTTGGAATTTAAAAGGGCAACATTATAATTCTCACTTAACTCCTCCACTACCTTCATGCAGTCATCAAAAACGCCAGGCATCTCTAACACCGTTGACCCATTTCCAAGAGGCTGTAAGAGCTGTTGCATGGTGACCTTTCCTTTTGGCAGAAGCACTACCGACCTTATAAAATCAGTGAGATATGCTGAATAGAGGGCGCCTGAGGCGGAGGTATCACCAGTAGAGGCGCAAATAGTCAATAAATCTTTTATATTGTTCTTTTTTGCAAAGTAATTTAAAAAACTTAGGGCACAGGCCATTCCCCTGTCTTTAAACGATAGGCTCGGATTCAGTCCTTCATTTTTAAAATAGAATGGTTCACCTATAGCGGATTCGAGATTTTGGTTGGCCATAACCATTGGGGTATGCGCTTCTCCGAGATATAGTATGAATTCCAATGGGATAATGGGGGCAATGAACTCATAATAGCAGAAAATGCCCTTAAGGGGGTTGAAATTAAGCATCCTCCTGTAGTCAAAGATTCGTCTCCATAAATCACCATTTCTCCCTTGTATTTTTGCTTCCTCCTCTTGATGAAGCATCAATAACCCGCCGCAAGAAGGGCAGACATAAAGAAGTTGATCAATATCAAATTCACGCTTGCATTCAATACACCTGTAAAACATCCTGCCTGATGGTTCAGGTATAAGATATTTTCTGATATCCTCTGGAAATTCTTTTAATTTCATTCAAATTCCCTATAAGACGTTCACCGTTCATCCGGCGGCGGAGCAACGAACAACAAACTTTAGGCACTCATAACTTTAGGCACTTTAGGCGCTTTCCTTAATCCGGCCAGCCGTGGACACCAATGAGATTAACAAAACGGCATCCCCCTAAACTTTTTTGTTCTAAATCTTTCCCCTTTCTGATAACCTTAATCAGTTCCTGGCTGTATCTGTCACCAACAGGGATAATCATTCGCCCATTATCGGCCAGCTGATCTATAAGGGGCTTTGTTAAATGTGGGGCGCCAGCAGTTACCATGATAGCATCAAAAGGGGCATATTCCTTCCAGCCCAGGGTCCCATCAAAGGCCTTAAAAAGGATATTATCATATCCCAACTGGGACAGCAGTTTTCTCGCATTTTCCAATAATGATTTGATTCTCTCAATAGTGTAAACCCTGCTCGACAATTCAGCTAAAATTGCTGTCTGATAGCCGGAACCTGTTCCTATCTCTAAGGTGTTTTCGTCTCCCTTCAACTCCAATGCCTCTGTCATGAGTGCTACAATATACGGCTGTGATATAGTCTGTTTCTCACCTATAGGAACTGGGTGGTCATTATATGCTTCTCCATACAGGGCATCTTCAATAAAAAGGTGCCGGGGGATTTTGCCCATAACCCGAAGAACTCTTTCATCTTTAATTCCACGGGAGACGAGCTGATTTTTTACCATCCTTTCTCTTGAAAGATTAAAATCATGAGACATATAGCGTTATTACTCCTCTATTCTCTCGCCTTTCCATAACGTGCCTGTTAAATCAGCGCTCTGTCTACGCCACAAGCAATTAATCTCTCAAACTCCCTGGCAGGCTTGAAAAATGGAAGGCCGTATTTGTCATATATTGCTTGTATTCTTCCCTGGATTGTTCTTACGCCCTTCTGGCTCACATAACGGGCAGGATTTTTTGTAAAGCTTATTCCTCAAGCCGATACCCTTCAGGAACAGGTTGTCCATCTACATACACATTATTATTTTCATCCAGAGAAAAGCGCCCCCTTGCTATCATCTCCACTGTTTGAGGAAAGATCGTCCAGTCACCTATCTCTTTAAGACGCTTCTGGTGTTCACTCACCACTTTTTTAAAGGCTTTTCTGTTTTTAAGTAGCTCTGGTAAGGGAGAAGGTAATGTTACCTTAAGGGCATTTGAGACCATTAAGATGGGGCCAGTATCTACCCCTGCGTCTATCCAGATGGTTGAGGAACGTAGAGAGGTTTCTCCATTGGCTATTGCATTTCCCACTGCATAATCACCCACATACTTCCTTTTTCCATCGGATGTAAGTATAGAAAGATCAGCTGGATGTACATTGACACATCTATGTAATGTGAGATAACTCATATATCCTGCCAGGGCTATTATATCTATATCAAAGGCCTTGATCAAACGAGAGGCCACAGAGTCAAACTCCCTCCTGGCTGATAAAGTTGCCGGGGTTAAGGCAGTCCTCTTTAATCCTTTTAGGGAATAGAATTTTCTTATATCGTAACTAAAGTAGGGGATTCCTTTATCAAGGGCAATTTTTTCCCCTGCTGAACCACCATCAGAACGGTCACTAAAGATGAAGATAATGTGAAAGGGGGATCCACCAGCCTCCTTCTCCAGTTCCTTTTCTCTTTCAAGCAGCCGGATTACATTAGTTCCAGAGCCTGACATAAAGGCAGCGATCCTCATGCCCCTGCCCTTTGCTTGAGGATCAAAGATTGGTGTAAGTGTCATTATAGTTATTTTCTTAAGAGTCGCTCTACAGGCTTGATTTTAAAGGGACTTCCTTCCTCTAACGCCTTAAGAACTGTTCCCCCACCTGTAAAATAATAACATTTAGGATTGTCCAAGCCTTTCATATATATACCAGGGCATGAATATTTTAATTCCTCGATGGTATCGCCCCCTCCGTATAGTTTCAGGGCCTGGCTGTTCCCATCTACCGCCTCATAAAGGGCCCGCGACCCCTCCCGAAAGTGAGGAATAAGGCCCATGACTGCATTAACAAGAATGGTCTTGGCCGATTGAATTACATCTAAGGCTGGGCTGTTATGAAATGAGTCTGGATCAGCATCAAGGATGTAATTATATCTCTTGCCTTTCTTGAAATCTTTAACAGCTATGATTTTTGTTTTTCCTTCTATTTTTTCTCCAAGATTTTCAGATTCCACAAGCAGGGGGAGGTCTACTATTTTACCTTCTTGTTTATCTAACTGGACAAGCTCTTGAGCAAGATCAATATCTTCTTTTGGAATACCAGCTATTTTTACGCCATATTTCGCACAAAGAAAGGTGTTATACATAACTCCGCCTAAAATCAGATGATCTACCCTTTTGTATAACTCTTTCACCGGACCAATCTTTGTAT
>QMLT01000115.1 GCA_003646875.1 Deltaproteobacteria bacterium | reverse complement strand
GGAATTATGAGGGGTTTATGAAAAAGGGATTAAGGAGCGTGAGATAGATTATGAAGGTGAGGTCATCCATAAAAAAAAGATGTAAGAATTGCAAGATAGTTAAGAGAAAAGGTGTGCTGAGGGTGATCTGTAATAACCCTCGACACAAACAGAGGCAAGGCTAATTAGGTTTTTGTGTAAGCGAAGTTTGTTGTGTTTGTTGAGTTCATCAGATTTTAACCCAAAAGACCCAATCAACACAATAAACTCAAGAAACTATTCAAGGAGATCACATTGACCAGAATCGCTGGTGTTGATTTACCCAAGAGAAAGAGAGTCGAAATAGCGTTGACCTATATCTATGGTATAGGCAGAAGTAATTCTCAGAAAATCTTGAAGATGGCCGGAGTGGATTGTGGTGCCCAATCAGATGAACTGAATGAAGAGGAAGTAACAAAAATAAGAAATGTTATTAATGAATCGTATAAGGTTGAAGGAGACTTAAGACGTGAAATATCCATGAATATTAAACGCCTGATGGATATGGGATGCTATAGGGGATTACGGCATAGAAAAGGCCTCCCAGTGAGGGGTCAGAGAACTCATACGAATGCGCGAACAAGGAAGGGACCGAGAAGGATAATTGGAAGACGTAGAAAATAAGCCTGCGGAGGGATAATGTCCAAGAAGATAGGGAAAGCCAGTAAAGGTAAAAAGGAAAAGAAGATTGTTTCTACTGGGATTGTGCATATTCAATCTACCTTTAATAACACTATTGTTACCATCACTGATATGAATGGTAATGTAATAGCCTCATCGAGCCCAGGACAGGTAGGTTTTAAAGGTTCGAGAAAGAGCACTCCCTTTGCCGCCCAATTAGCAACGCAGAGTGCATTAAAAAAGGCAATGACAATGGGGTTAAAAACTGCCGAGGTTCGAGTTAAGGGTCCTGGAGTGGGCAGGGAAGCGGCCTTACGGGCACTGCAAATGGATGGTTTTTCCGTTACCATGATTAGGGATGTAACTCCAATTCCTCATAATGGTTGCAGACCACCAAAAAGGAGAAGAGTGTAAGGAGGGGAAATATTGGCTCGATATATTGAGGCTGCATGCCGGTTGTGCAGGCGTGAAAAACTTAAACTATTCCTAAAAGGTGATAGGTGTTATACTGATAAATGTAGTTTTGAACGGCGTTCTTATGCCCCAGGTCAGCATGGACAAAGGAGAGGTGGAAAGATCTCTGATTACGGGATACAGTTGCGAGAAAAACAAAAAGCAAAAAGAATCTATGGGATATTAGAAAAGCAGTTTCGAAGGTATTATGTAAAGGCTGATAGACAGAAGGGCATTACAGGTACAAATCTTTTGGTATTATTAGAGCGTCGATTGGATAATATTGTATTTCGGATGGGATTCGCTTCTTCCAGGAATCAGGCACGGCAGCTGGTAAGACATAATCATTTTACTGTGAATGGGAGAAAGGTAAATATACCCTCCTTCCAGGTAAGACAGGGGGATGTAATAGCAGTAAAAGAAAAGAGTCGGAAGATTCCCGCTATTCTGGAGGCAAAGGAGACATTTGTGAGGCGAGAAATGCCTTCATGGTTAGAGATTGATGGAGATAATTTTCGTGGGACAGTGAAGGCCTTTCCCAATCGTGAAGAGTTGACCATGCCTATTAATGAGCAACTTATAGTTGAGCTCTACTCTAAATAAGTGAACTAAAATGCCTAAAGTACTTAAAGTGCCTAAAATTATGGAGCGGGGAAGTCTGTATAATTTTCATTATCCATCTTTATAACTTTAGTTCACTTTAGGCATTTTTTTTGAGGTAATGTATATTTATGAAAAAGCTATTTCAGAGAAATTGGAGAGATTTAATTAAACCCAAAACGATAGAAATTGAAACCGAAACATCCACTGATTTCTATGGGAAATTTGTGTGTGAGCCGTTGGAGAGGGGTTTCGGGATTACTTTGGGTAATTCATTGAGACGAATTCTCCTTTCTTCTCTTCAAGGAGCAGCAATTGTTTCTGTAAAATTTGATGGTGTACCGCATGAGTTTACCACTATTCCTGGAGTAAAAGAAGATGTGACTGATATCATTTTAAATTTAAAGGGAGTAAACCTTAAATTAATTGATGAGGAAGAAGAAATTAAAATTTTTCTGGATAATAAAGGGGAAAAGGTAGTAACAGCTGGCGATATAATATGTGATGGAAAAGTGGAGGTAATGAATCCAGATCAACATATAGCCACCCTCAATAAAGATGCTGTTTTACATGCAGAGATGACTGTTAAAACCGGGCGGGGTTATGTTCCTGCAGAAAAGAATGCAACCGAAGATCAATCAATCGGCATAATATTTATAGATGCTCTCTTTTCACCCATCAGAAGGGTTACGTATGTAGTTGGGAATGCAAGGGTCGGGCAGAGGACTGATTATGATAAGTTGACCTTAGAGATCTGGACAGATGGAACAGTGATCCCGCAAGATGCATTAGCGCTTGCTGCAAAAATTTTAAAGGAACAGGTTACCCCTTTTATCAATTTTAAGGAAGAAGAAGAGGCGGAAGAAGAAAAAGAGGAAGAAGAGGAGGAGGAGAAGATAAATGAAAATCTTTTTCGATCTGTAAGCGAGCTCGAACTTTCTGTACGCTCATTCAATTGTCTGAAGAATGCCAATATAAAGTATATTTACGAGTTGGTCCAGAAGACAGAAAGTGAAATGCTAAAGACCAAGAATTTTGGGAGGAAGTCCCTGAATGAGATAAAGGGAATCCTGGAGGAAATGGATCTGCAGTTTGGCATGGAACTGGAAGATTTTCCCTTCCCTCAACAGGAAGAAGAGGTAGACAAAAAAGAGGATCACAATTAATGAGACACAGAAAGGCAGGGAAAAAATTGGGCCGTGACACAGGCCATAGAAGAGCTGTTTTAAGAAACTTGGTCACTTCTCTTTTCCAATATGAGGAGATTTCAACAACACATGCAAAAGCAAAGGCGTTACGTCCTATTGCTGAAAAGATGATTACTTTAGCCAAAAGAGGCAATCTTCATGCAAGACGTCAGGCCCTTTCCTATATTATGGATAAAACTGTTGCCCATAAATTATTTGATCAGATAAAAGATCGTCTTGTAGACCATCAGGGTGGGTATACCAGAATTTTAAAGACAGGTCATAGGAGTGGTGATAATGCGCCTTTAGCGATTATCCAATTATTACTGGCACAGGAGAAGAAGCCAGGAAAAACGACAGGGAAAAAAGATATAAAGGATGAAAAGAAGATTACCGAGAAGGTTTCAGATAAAAAGGTTACCCACAAAGGAAAAAAGCAGGTTCCTGAAAATGAAAAGGAGAAGGTAGAGAAACCATAAACCCCGTTAGAAAATTTGGAAAGAGCTTTAAATCCTTCCAGAACAAACTATTTATTTCTTCTTTTATTACCGCTATGAAGGATGGTGTTTTTTCTAACGGGGTAAATAGAAAATGTTGAGCAGAAAAGAGAAAAAAGTGAAGCTCAAAAGAATATTTGCTATTTTTTTAAAAAAAGCCTCCTTACCAACGTATTGGGAAGGGGGCTTTTTTTAAAACGATAATCATTGCGGTACAATGGGTAACAGATCCTCTTTAACTTTAGGCCTGCCCGCAACGCTCTCGCTTGCGAGGCGTGCGGGCACTTTTAACTTTAGCTCACTTTAGGCACTTTAAATGTATAGATTTAATCATAAAAACCTATTGGGAATGGATCAACTCTCAGTGAGCGATATAAATCTTATATTGGATACTGCTGATTCATTGATGGAGATCTCCTCACGAGATATAAAAAAGGTCCCTACATTAAGGGGTAAAAGTATTATCAATTTTTTTTATGAACCAAGCACTCGAACAAAGGCATCGTTTGAAATGGCTGCGAAAAGACTCAGTGCAGACACATTAAGTCTTTCAGCAACAGACAGCAGTATGGTAAAGGGAGAGACACTTATTGATACCGCTCGGAATCTTCAGGCGATGAATCCAGATATTATTATCCTTAGACATTCTTCCAGTGGCGCTCCGCATCTTTTAGCTCAATATGTAAATGCAGGGGTAATAAATGCAGGAGATGGAACGCATGAGCATCCAACCCAGGCATTGCTTGATTTATTTACTATAAAGAAAAAGAAGGGCAGGATAAAGGGATTACAGGTCGTTATTATTGGCGATATAGCTCATAGCAGGGTAGCGAGATCCGATATAATAGGCTTGAGGAAAATGGGCGCTGAGGTGACAATATCAGGCCCTCCAACTATGATTCCAGTTGATGTCGAATCATTAGGGGTAAAAGTAATCCTCGATCCAGTAAAGGCAGTGAAAAATAAAGATGTTATCATGCTGTTGCGGGTTCAACTCGAAAGGCAGGATAAGGTTCTATTTCCGAGCCTGAGAGAGTATGCGATTTTTTTTGGATTAAATACGCAGCTCATCAAAGGGGCAAAAAAGGATGTTATCATAATGCATCCAGGTCCTATCAACAGGGGTGTTGAGATAACAGGAGACTTGGCTGATGGTCCCTTTTCTGTGATTCTTGATCAGGTGAGCAATGGTGTGGCCATAAGAATGGCCCTTCTTTACCTATTAATTGGAGGAGGGTAGTTACTCAATTATCAATTTTACATTGCTAATTGCTAAAGGCACAGGGCACAGGGCGCATTTCAATTTTACATTGCTGATTTTACATTTGTCTGCTCAAGATCCAGAAGAATTCTGAGCAAATACGGAGGGGTAAAGGTGATAACCTGGATTAAGGACGGAGAATTAGTAGATCCTCGTTCTGGAACAAAGAAGAAACTGGATGTTGTTATAAAAAAGGGAAAGATTGAAAGCATCATTCCGCCAGGGAAATATAATCCTCCTAATAGTAGGGATGTAGAGACAATAGATTCATCAGGAATGATAATTACTCCTGGTCTCATTGATATGCATGTGCATTTCAGGGAGCCAGGTGAGGAGTACAAAGAGACAATTGCCACCGGAAGCCGCGCAGCCGCTGCAGGAGGATTTACTGCTGTGGCGTGTATGCCAAATACACGGCCGATCAATGATTCACGATCTGTTACAGAATTTATACTGGAGAGGGCGCGAAAGGCTAATTTGATAAGGGTTTATCCCATTGCAGCTATTAGCATGGGTTTGAGGAGCGAGGTATTAACTGAATTTGGAGACCTTAAACAGGCAGGCGCTGTCGCGGTATCTGATGACGGGAGGCCAGTAACTAACAGTGAACTTATGAGAAGGGCAATTGAATACGCATGCTTTTTTCATTTGCCCGTTATTTCACATTGTCAAGATCTTGATCTGTCAAATAAGGGCCTTATGCATGAGGGGAGTATTTCTACAAAGCTTGGTCTAACAGGGATTCCAGCGGCATCAGAGGAGATAATGGTGGTGCGGGAGATACTTTTAGCAAAGTTAACGGGATATCCTGTTCATATTGCCCATGTGAGCACTGAAGGATCGGTTGAATTTATCAGACAGGCCAAAGAGCAAGGAATTCCTGTAACGGCTGAGACAGCTCCACATTATTTTAGTCTTGACCACACAGCTGTGATTGGCTTTAATACTAATGCCAAAATGTATCCCCCATTGAGAGAACCCAAGGATGTGGAGGCCATAAAAAGAGGACTCTCTGATGGCGTAATAGATGTTATTGCAACTGATCATGCCCCCCACAGCCCTATTGAGAAAGATATAGAGTTTGATAAGGCCGCCTTTGGAATAATAGGCCTGGAGACGGCTTTACCCCTTACCTTAGCCTTGGTAAGGGAAGGGGTGATGGACCTCACTACAGCCATAGCAAAACTTTCCTATAACCCTGCCTCTATTCTTAGCATAAAAGGCGGCATCCTTGAAGAGGGAAAAGAGGCAGATTTAACAATAATAGATCCAAACAATGATTATGTGATAAAGAAAGACAGCTTTCAATCAAAAAGCCATAATTCACCTTTTATTGGCTGGCGGATGAAAGGCAAGGCCATGCTTACTATGGTTGGAGGAAGGATTGTTAACGATAAATTAAAAATTGGCAATTGAAAAGGCAGTAGCTATTCAGCCACAAAGACACCAAGTCACCAAGATTATTATATAATT
>QMLT01000114.1 GCA_003646875.1 Deltaproteobacteria bacterium | reverse complement strand
TCTTGATATTTCCTACCTCCAGCATGATAGTCAAGGTCAGGATATCCCCAATACCAGGAATAGTCAGTAAGCAGTCAAAAGGCTTTCTTATCTTTATTCTTTCTCTGACTACCTTCTCAATTTAGTCAGTTGTTTTTCGTCTCTATTTGCTTTGAGCCTCTCATTTTTCTGTGATCCTACTTTTACTGATAGAAGATAACCATGCAAATGCACTTGACCCCCAAAGCTGAGTCGTTTCAAAGTTTCATGAGGTTAAGTTAATAATGGCCTTTCGCATTTGCATTGTTTGCTTTGAGGCCAAGAATAGTTTGTACTTGACAATAACCCCATTAGGTTGCATAATGGTTTCATATTAAAACCAATTGGAGGTGTTTATATGGCAACGGTAACGGTAAAGAATATACCAAATGAGCTTTACGATCGGCTCAAGTCAGTCGCAGAAATAAATAGGCGTTCCATCAATAGCGAGATTATCATGTGCATTGAAAACACTGTTATAAGTCGCCGAATAAATCTCGACGAGGCGCTTGAGAATGCTCGTCAGCTCCGTCAATTGACAGCCGGACATCTGATCAGTGATGAGGAATTCAACAAGGCAAAAACAGAAGGTAGGCTATGATTGTGGTTGATACAAATGTCCTTGGCTATCTTTTCCTATCAAGCGAGCAATCTGTTTTAGCGGAACGTGCCCTACAAAAGGACAACGAGTGGGCAGCACCGATTTTATGGCGTAGCGAATTTCGCAATGTCCTAACTCTGTATATGCAAAAAGATATCATCAAGTTGGAGCAAGCTCAGCAGATAATGAATAGTGCGTTGGAATTACTAAGGGGTCGAGAATATGAGGTTCCGTCATATGAAGTTTTAAGGCTTACCTCAACAAGCAATTGTTCTGCTTATGATTGTGAATTTATCGCCACGGCAAATGACTTGAAAGTCCCTTTAATAACTGTTGATAAGCAGTTGCTGCGTGTGTTTTCTTCAGTGGCAATATCATTAAATTCGTACAGTGAATAATTATAAGGCATTGCACCAGCCAACCCGTCACTGCACTTGACCGCAAAACGTTGGCGCGTTTGCGTCAAGTGATTTCTTCGTTACAATTTTTTGAGATGTTACGGTATTTGGTATTCTCAAGATAATTGGAAAGCTAAAACCGTTTTCTTAAGGTATAATCCATATCTATAATTGATCATTTCCCCCCTGATTTCATAGTCCGCAATTTTGCTAATTCCCAGATATAATCGTAAAGATGGAGGCCCTTGCTTGCAGCTATAATTTGCCCGTCTTCAACACCTATACTCTCAGCCATATATTCTTTCAATAATTGAATGGCTCCTAAATTAGCTGGAAATCCATTCCATAGATCCCATGAGCGGAAATAGACAACAAAGTGGAGCTTGTTGTCCTTGATCCTGGTATCAATTCCTCTGAGACAGGGAGGATCGCTAAGATATAATGTTTTAGGATCGCCTACTGTCATATAGGCCTGGTTTGTGCCATGGCCATCTTCCCTATACATCCTTATAATTTCATTTATTTGTGGTTCAAGATACTCCCCATAGGTGTACTCTTCCCCCTCCTTTTTTGTAGAGGTCATAACGTATGGAAGGTATTGATCGAGGTAATCATTGTCTACCGGATTAGGTATTCCTAAAGCGGGGGGGATGTCGGGCAGCAGCGGCCTTTTGCCTGGATATTTTATATGTACTGTTATATAGTCAAACTCAATCCGTTTCTGCCCTTCATAGCTTCCCCTATCTATTGTATATGTCCTTCCTGTGTCAAGTATCTGATAAACACACTGAAACCAGGCATCTGGTAAATCTCTTGCCTTAATAAATTCGAGATGCATTTTTTACCCCCTCACAGCACAGATGATAGTGTTAATCATTTTAGAAACACTTTCCCAAATAACCTCGAAGGTAGTTGCCGGTATAGAATATTGTAATTTCGATTTCAAAAAAGGTAGTCTTTTCTTTGGATTATCTGGAATATGGTAAAAGAATACCCTCACCTTACCTTGACTACTAAGTTTCCTCATTTCCTTTATAAAATTATCTTGTTTATTAATCAACTTTTCATAGATCTCAGGAGTAGTATATTTGCCTGGTAAATAGGGTGTAGAGTATAAAAAAATAATCTGGCCATCTTTATGTATGCCAAATTTTATTATTGTTGTTAAAGGAAGTGCGTATTTCTTTTGGCAACCTTCATCATCATTTACTAGATCAGACAAAATTATTATCCGCCCTCCAATTCTTTCTGTAAGTATCTTTTCAAGAAAGCAGAATAATGGGGTGGTCAAAGGTTGTGTATCGCCTTGTTTTTTGCCTTTTTTGCGATAGATATCTGCGTAATCCTTTTCTCAACCCCTCGATTAAAAGAGTTAAGATCTTTTGGAGATTGAGTTGAAACTATATCGACAATACCCTCCTTTCCACAACCTGGAGTCCCAAACAGGGAAATATGGTAGCGAACTTCCTCATCCCCAGCAAAGTTTCTTAGTCTTAAGATAAGCGCCTTCTTAAAATCGGCAAGAACACCTGGTTTGATAGTTTGCGATACATCGATTCCTATATTAAATAGGTTGGGTTTAGGCTGTCTTACCTGCCTAAACTCGATGGCAAAACCCTTGTTCGTAAAGTAGAGGGCAGCAACTTAGACAAGAAGGACAATAAATAAAAAGCAAAAAATATCAACCAACTTTATCTTAAAAATGAACTTTTTTCTATAAAAACTGTGTTTTGCCATATGTTTGATAAGTGTATGAGGAATTGGATAGATTTTAGGTTGGGAGCACTAATTTTCACATGTAGAATCTTTATTCTATCGAATGTGGAAAAATCAGCGAACTTTTGGTATGAGCAATTGGTATTTCTTTCTATCCTATCTTTTCTGTCCAGCCATAAGGGTCTTCCTTTTCTGCATACTGGATAGCTACAATTTCATCGTAAAGTTTTTGTGAAAGTTCGCCCATCTTACCGTTTGATATGATATAATCTTTGTCCTTATATGTTATTTGTCCAACTGGGGATATAACGGCTGCTGTTCCAGTGCCAAAGGCCTCCTTAAGCTCACCATTGCTGGCTGCAGCTAAAACGTCATTGATAGAGACTGACTTCTCTCTTATTTTCAAACCCCAATCTCGCACTATCTTAATTACAGAATCCCGAGTGATGCCTCCTAAAATGCTTCCTGTAAGAGGTGCGGTTATGACCTCGTCATCTATTACAAAGAACATATTCATAGCTCCAACCTCTTCTATCCACATTTTCTCGCATCCATCCAGCCAAAGAACCTGAGTGAAACCTTTTTTTTGTGCCTCCGCTGCTGCAAGTAGGCTGGCAGCGTAGTTACCACCTGTTTTTGCCTCTCCAGTACCACCAGCTACAGCTCTGACGTATTTATCCTCGACATATATTTTCACGGGATTAAGACCCTCAGGATAATAGGAGCCCACTGGTCCTATAATAATATAAAAAAGATAACTGGTTGCTGCTCTGACCCCTAAAAAAGGTTCGGTTGCGATCATCGTTGGCCTTATATAGAGAGATGTTCCACGAGTTTTAGGAATCCATTCCCTTTCAATTAGAATCAACTTTTTTAGGGCCTTTATAACAAAATCTGCATCGAGCTCTGGCATACATACCCTTCTTGCTGAAGCATTGAGTCTCTTGAAATTATCGGCTACCCTAAAAAGGTAGATACCTTTATCTTTTCCGTAATAAGCTTTGAGACCCTCAAATATCTCTTGTCCATAGTGAAGACAAACCGCAGCTGGATCAATTTTTAAATAATCATAGGGCTCTATTCTGGCATTGTGCCAACCCGTATCAATGTCATAATCCATAAGGAGCATGTGATCAGTAAATATCTTTCCAAAACCAAGCTTAGATTCATCTATTGGTTTTTCTTTCAGATGAGTAGCGAGGTTCACTTTAATTTCCATACTCTTCCTCCTTTTTTCAAACAGCTATTGCATAGTAACTCATGCTCAATGTATGTAGCAAAAACTAAGGGATAAAAAAATCTATGTCAAGGAATTTAGTTACTGATTTTCTCAAATCAATATCCGCAAAGAAAGGTTTAGACTCGTATTTTTCAATCTTCATATCTCTTAAAAACAATACTTGCGTTTATACCACCGAAGCCAAATGAATTTGAAAGCGCATATCGTATATTTGACCTCCTCGCTTGATGAGGGACATAGTCTAAATCACATTTGGGATCAGGTTCATCCAGATTAATTGTGGGTGGTATTAAACCTTCTTGCAAGGTTTTTGCTGTAAAGATTCCTTCCACAGCGCCGGCAGCTCCCCACATATGGCCTATCATTGATTTATTAGCGCTAATCATGATCTCTTTTGCTCTCGGTCCAAATAGCTTCTTTACTGCAATGGTTTCTGTCTCATCATTTGCCATGGTAGATGTTCCATGTGCATTTATATACTCTATTTGCTCTGGCATAATCCCAGCTTCTTCAATGCTGAGCTCCATGCATTTAACCGCACTTTCTCCGCTTGGGAGGGGAGCAACTGCATGATAAGCATCACAGGTAGAGCCATAGCCCACAATTTCTGCATAAATTTCTGCGCCCCGCGCCTTTGCATGCTTCAGCTCTTCCAGTATGAGGACCCCTGAGCCCTCACTGGTTACAAAACCATTTCTCTTTTTTTCAAAGGGTCTGCTTGACCTGTGAGGTTCATCATTCCATGAGGTCGCTATTGCGCCGAGGTTATCAAGGCTTGCCATTAAAGTAGGGCTGATACCAGCGTCAGATCCACCCACAATCATTGCTTCAGCCTCACTATGTTTAATTGCTCTGAAGCCCAACCCTATTGCATTTGTTCCGGCAGAACAGGCCTCTTGAAGGAAGTGGTGAGGTCCTCGAGCCCCACACATAGCTGCCATCTCACCTCCAGCAGTGTTAGCAGAAAGATTGATAACGAGGTATGGAGTAACATTTTTCATATGCCCATGTACAATGAGCTCATGATTTGCCTCAAAGGTTTTGCAGGATCCAATGGCAGTAGCAGCTATGACACCCACCCTATATTCCTCGCTGGGGTTGACCTTGAGCTGGCTGTCTTCCATTGCCATCTTGGTTGCGGCCAAAAGGAAGTGTACAAAGCGATCAGCTCGCCTGATCTTCTTTGGTCTCAAGAAATCTTCAGCCACAAAGTCCCGTATTTCACCTGCTACCTGACATTTCAAGGAAGAGGCATCAAATTGGCTAACATTTTTGATTCCTGACTCTCCGGCACATAACTTTTCCCAACTTTCTTCCACACCAACGGCCAGGGGAGTTACCGCTCCCATGCCTGTAATAACAATTCTTCTCGTCACTTTCTATTCCCCACCTTTCATCCTTTCCCCCATCTCAGTCTCTTTTTTCGCAACCGCAAGTCGTGTTTTCACTACAGTATCAGGTATAAGACTGATTGAGTCGATACCACATTCCACAAGGAAGGTTGCAAACTCTGGGAAATCACTGGGCGCCTGCCCGCAGATCCCTATCTTTCTTCCTCGTTTTTTTGCCACATCAATGACCTGCTTGACCATGGTCTTGACTGCATCGTTTCTCTCATCAAATATGTGGCTCACCAGGTCACTGTCTCTGTCAAGGCCCAGGGTTAACTGGGTGAGGTCATTTGAGCCAATGGAGAATCCATCAAAGATGTCTGCGAAGCTGGCTGCAGAGATAACATTACTTGGAATCTCACACATTACATATACCTCGAGGTTATTATCTCCTTGTATAAGGCCAAACTCCCTCATGGTATCAATGACCTTTTTCCCCTCTTCAGGGGTCCTGCAAAAGGGAACCATCACCTTGATATTGGTCAGTCCCATCTCGTCTCTGGCCTTAAGGATTGCCTTACACTCCAGGCCAAAGGCCTCTTTAAACCGTTCATCATAGTATCTGGAGGCCCCTCTCCACCCTATCATGGGATTGCTCTCAGTCGGTTCATAGAGTTGTCCGCCGATGAGATTGGCATACTCATTGGTCTTAAAGTCAGACAGCCTCACAATCACATCATTGGGATAAAAGCCTGCTGCAATCCTGCCAATGCCACGGGCCAGTTTATTGATAAAGAATGCCTTTTTA
>QMLT01000113.1 GCA_003646875.1 Deltaproteobacteria bacterium | reverse complement strand
CCCATATACTTTTAAATGTATTGACCACCTGGTATCCTTTTGCTAAATAAATGAATGATTATTCATATGATCATATTAAAAATATTTCTTTTCACAGGCCTTAAAAAAATGGGACAAAAAAATAACAATAAATATAGAAAGATAATATCCGCTGCAACTAGGGTTTTCGCTAAAAATGGTTTTTATAAGGCCAAGGTGTCTGAAATTGCAAAAGAAGCAGGAATAGCAGATGGAACCATATATATCTATTTCAAGCATAAAGACGACATTCTTATTGCCCTCTTTGAAGAAAAAATGAAGGAAGTATTAGATAACATGAAAAAGCAAATCCGCTTAGAAAGCGACCCATTGAAAAAGATTCAGAGATTTGCTTTACTTCACCTTAAACTAATTGAAGATAACAAGGATATGGCAGAGATTATTCAGATAGAACTTAGGCAGAGTAGCAAGTTTATGAAAAACTATCATAATGAAAAATTTGTCCAATATCTTGACTTAATCGGGGATATCATTCAAGAAGGAAAAGAAAAGGGTTTAATTAGAAGTGATATAATCCCTGGAATCGGTAAGAGGGCATTCTTTGGCGCCTTAGATGAAATGTCGAGATTCTGGGTTTTATCAAAAAGACATAAATATGACATAGAAACCGTTGCAAAACATATCAGTAATTATTTTATAAATGGCATAAAAAGTTAGACATGTTTGCTGTCCATTACAGGTTGTCAGGAGCAAAAGGAACTACCCAGCCCTCTCAGAACCTGGCATCCACAATAACCTCCCTCCAGAGAGGCCCAGGGACCTTATTCAGGCAAATTCACCGAGGAATATATTCGGACATATTTTCATAACCGTGTAACGGACTACAGACAATAATCAACAGACATTAAATATTTTTTTTACTTCTTTTATCTAATCTGTGTTGACATAATAAATATTTTAGTGTTAAGGATTCTAAGCCATAAGTCAAAAACTTTATTTCTCGGCAATAAAATTGGCGAATCTTAAAAATGAGAAATATCAGAAAGGAGGGTTAACGTGAACATATTAGTTTGTTTAAAGCAGGTGCCTGACACAGAAACTCAAATTAAAATCGCCCCAGATGGCATGTCAATCGCTACAGAAAATATAAAATGGATTATAAATCCATACGATGAGTATGCTGTAGAAGAAGCCCTGCGCATTAAAGAAAAATTTGGTGGTGAGGTCACTATTATAGGGGTAGGCCCGAAAAGGGTAACCGAATCCATAAGAACTGCCTTAGCCATGGGTGCAGATAAAGGAATATTGGTAGATGATCCAGCCATTACTGGTAGCGATTCTCTTGGCATCGCCAGGATTCTTTCTGCAGTAATTAAAGACCTTGACTACGATATCATACTCTGCGGTAAACAGGGGGTCGATGATGATTACGGAATAGTTGGTTCTATTTTAGCAGAACTCTTGGGCATTCCACAAATATCAGTAGTTATTAAAGTGGAAGTTAGTGAAGATGCCTCGACTGTAAAGGCTCACAGAGAGGTTGAAGGCGGGACCCTCGTTATCGAATCAGCTCTGCCTGCTTTGATTACAGCCCAAAAGGGATTAAACGAACCAAGATATGCATCATTGCCTGGAATAATGAAGGCCAAGAAGAAACCCTTGGATGCTAAAACCATTGCTGATTTAGGCCTGGACGCAAGCCAGGTTGGAGAAAATGGGGCAAAGATAAAGATCAAGCAAATCACCCCTCCGGAAGAAAGAAAGGCGGGAAAGATAGTAGAAGGTGAAACTCCCCAGGAAATGGCCGCTAATCTAACACGCTTGCTTCACGAAGAGGCAAAGGTGATTTAGTTATAAGGCAATAGTTCAGAGACCATGACACTAAGATTATTATATAATTCTTTAAACCCTGTTAAATTCCCATAGGGAACCCTATTTAACAGGATAAATATCATTTTCAATAATAGCCATAATCATTTCTTCGTGTCTTCCTGCCTGCCCCGCTGGGGCGGTAGGCAGGTGGGACTTAGTGGCCAATCTTATACATGCCAAAAAGTTTAATTTTTTAACAGAAAATAAAGGAGATAAAAATGGCACAGGGAATTTGGATAGTTGCTGAACAGAGAGAAGGTGAATTAAAAAAAATATCCTTTGAATTAACAAGTGAGGCTAAGAGGCTGGCTGATCAAATGGGACAGTCAGTAACAGCCATACTTTTAGGCTCTAATATTAGGGAAAAGGCGCCCGAGCTTGGGAAATATGGTGCAGATAAGGTCATTGTCGCTGATGATAACCGACTGGCGACCTATACCACAGATGCTTATGTATCAGTTATCGCACAATTAGCCCAATCAGGAGAACCTGCTATCCTCCTGTTAGGGGCTTCAGTCCAGGGAAAGGATCTCTCAGGCAGGCTCGCTGCCCGGCTTGGGGTAGGCATGGCTCAAGATTGTGTAGACTTTTCCCTTGAGAATAGTAACCTTGTTGCAAAAAGACCTATCTATGCGGGCAAGGCTTACGCTACAGTTACCTTTAAAGATAGCATACCACAGATAGCAACAGCAAGACCGAATGTTCTTGAATTGAATGAGCCTGATGAGTCAAAATCAGCTGAGGTTGTTGATGCAGAATTTAGCCTTGATGATTCACAGTTAAAAACAAAGGTTGCTGAAATTATCCAGGCGGAGGGAGCCAAAGTCGATCTTACTGAAGCAGAAAGAATTGTTTCTGGGGGAAGAGGAATGAAGGGGCCAGAAAATTATAAAATTTTAGAGGAATTAGCAGATCTAATTGATGCAACTGTAGGCGCCTCACGTTCAGCAGTGGATTCTGGCTGGCGGCCTCACTCCGACCAGGTAGGCCAAACAGGCAAGGTTGTGTCTCCAAATCTCTATATTGCCTGCGGTATCTCTGGCGCAATTCAGCACTTAGCCGGAATGAGTACCTCTAAATATATTGTCGCGATAAATAAGGATCCTGAGGCCCCTATTTTTCAGAAGGCCGACTATGGTGTAGTCGCCGATCTCTTTGATGTAGTACCAGCATTAACAGAGGAAATAAAAAAGATCCTTTAGCTTTTACGTTTCTATCAGCCCCGCCTTGTCGGGGCTGATTCTCTTTCAGTCTACATTACCAAAAATCTTCTTCCCTCATCCCCAACTTATTGAGAAATTACTAAATAAGTACGTTATCATTAGACAAATAGGCAGAGTTAATTCTTTTACTTACCTTGTTGATTATCACCTTGTTTCTCATCCGGATATTTAAGATATATAAAAAATTCCCTGTTTCCCTTGACCCCTCTGATGGGTGATTCAAATGTTCCGTGAACAGTTAGACCTGATTCCTTAAAAAAGGCGATAAGATCATTCACAATACCTTTTTGCAAATCCTTATCTCGAATTACGCCACCCTTTTCCACCATACCTTTTGCAGCCTCAAATTGTGGCTTAATAAGGGCAAGGATGAAGCTATCTTGTTCTAAGTGTTTCAGTGTGGCGGGCACAACTGTTCTCAATGAGATAAATGATGTATCAATCACTGCGCCATAAATATGTTCTTCTATTTCCGATTGTGCAAGCTGCCTGATATTGGTCCTTTCTAACACCACAACCCGCGGATCGTTTCTTAGCGCCCATGCCAGTTGTCCATATCCTACATCAACAGCAACGACCTTTTTTGCGCCATATTGAAGGAGGCAATCGGTAAATCCCCCGGTGGATGCCCCCACATCCATGATTGTAAGTCCCTTTACATCTATTGAGAATTCTTTTAAGGCTGCCTCGAGTTTAATTCCGCCCCGGCTCACATAGGGATGATCAGGGCCAATGAGGTTAATGGAAGACGAGGGATTTATAAGATAGCCCGGCTTATCTACCATTTTTCCATCAACCTTTACCATGCCGGCCATTATTATGCCTCTTGCCTTTTGTATGTTCGAAATTAATGCTTTTTCAACCAAGAGCTGATCAAGTCTTTTCTTTGACTGAATCATGGTAGACGGAAATTAAATTTCAAATGCCAAAGCACAATTTTTTAACCTCTTCCGCGATCTTTTTTCTGTCGATCCCGTATTGTTTCCGTAAAAGGTCCTGGGGACCATGCTCAGCAAACGTATCCGGAATTCCAAGCCGTCTTATTATTATATTTGACAATCCATGATCAGCGAAGGACTCCAGTATAGCGCTTCCAAATCCACCCTGGAGGGTATTTTCTTCTACTATGAGAACTCGTCGAGTCCTTGCAGCCATGTCAGATAGCCGCTGATCCAGTGGCTTTACAAATCGACAGTTAACAACACTCACTGAGTACCCCTCCTTTTTTAGATCCATAGCGGCATCAAGGGAGGGGCGCACTCTGTTTCCAAGGGCAAAGATTAAACAATCTTTTCCATCAGTTAAAATCTCTGACTCGCCTATGGGGATTTTTGTATACTCCTTGTCCATTGGAACACCAACACCTTTCCCTCTCGGATAACGAATCGCAATCGGGCTATGGGCATTAAGTGCGGTGTATAGCATATGCCTTAATTCATTTTCATCCTTTGGGGCCATGATAACCATATTCGGGATGATTCTGAGGTAAGAGAGATCAAATGCACCATGGTGTGTAGGCCCATCCTCACCTACTATGCCACCCCTGTCGAGGGCAAAAATGACAGGCAGATCAGGAAGACACACATCATGGATTATCTGGTCAAGGGAGCGCTGTAGAAAGGTAGAGTAGATAGCCACTACAGGTTTAAATCCCTCTGTAGCCAGGCCAGCGGCAAATGTCACAGCATGTTGCTCGGCAATACCCACATCTATAAATCGCTCTGGATATATACTGGCAAACTCGGTAAGCCCTGTGCCTTCGGGCATAGCCGCAGTAATAGCAAATAGTTTTTCTTCTTTGTCGGCAAGTTCAATCATAGTCTTGCCAAACACCTCTGTATAAGATGGTGGCTCTTGATTCGATTTTTTTTTGGTAAGACCGGTAGCTATGTCAAATGATCCAATGCCATGAAAAAGAGTGGGGTTTTTCTCGGCTGGGGCGTAACCCTTTCCCTTGGTAGTTAAAACATGCACAAGAACCGGTCCGTTTAACTGGGCAACATCTGCAAAGGTTTTAACAAGAAGATTAAGATCATGACCCTTTATTGGACCTATATATCTAAATTTCAGGGCCTCAAAAAGCATGCCTGGGGTAATGAGGCCAATCAGGGAATCCTCACTCTTTTTTAATAGGGCAAATACATTTTTACCAACACCCGGTATGGAGCGGAAAAAATTTTCCAGATTTCTTTTCAGGCTAACGAACCTGGGTTCTGATATTTTTCGGCTGACATAAGAGGACAATGCTCCAACATTCTTGGCTATTGACATCTCATTATCATTCAAGACAACAATCAAATCTCTCTCGGTATGACCTGTTTGATTGAGGGCCTCAAAGGCCATGCCAGCAGTCATAGAGCCATCACCAATAACTGCGATGACCTTATTTTTTTCACCCTTGATATATTTTGCTGTCGTGATTCCCAGCCCAGCGGAGATAGAGGTTCCGGAATGACCGGTGTTAAATGGATCGTAAGGGCTTTCCTCTCTTTTGGGAAATCCACTTATCCCTTTGTGTTTCCTTAAGGTATGGAATCTTTCCCTTCGGCCAGTGATAATCTTATGGGCATATGCCTGATGACCTACATCCCAGATGATTTTATCGTGTGGGGCATTGAATACGTAATGGAGCGCAATGGTCAATTCCACCACACCCAGGCTTGGCGCGAGGTGTCCCCCATTTCGTGAAACTGTTTCTATAATAAGTTTCCTTATCTCACTGGCCAGTGTCTCTAAATCGGATAATTTTAATTTCTTCAAATCGACCGGACTATTGATATGATCAAGTAAAGACGCTGTCGATTCAGTGTTTTTATTTTCTTGGTTCATTTTGTATCCAGTACCGTCTTTCAAAAACCTAAATCGTTACAATCAAATTAACGTAACTCAATAAGTTGGGGTATCTGTCGGGCAATAAGGCACAACAAGTCCTGCATAAAGTCAGGGAGTATGGGTATGTCTTTTTTTGCTCCATGCCCTTAATAAATAGGGGGCATCAGCGTGCCCCCATAAATCGGGACACACGTGCAACGTGGATTTTACTAT
>QMLT01000112.1 GCA_003646875.1 Deltaproteobacteria bacterium | reverse complement strand
GCAGGAGATAGGTAATTAGGCCAGAATCCAATTTAGAAACAGTTTTGGCCTGCTCATAAATGTTATAGAAAGTTTCCTTCCTTATATATTTTTTATTATTTAGCCACGGATTTACACGGATTTTCACTGATCTTTTTTTCTTTTATTATCATATATGAATCTTTCCACACATAGTCCCTACCCAATTAGGACAATATATAAGCATTTTCATAGACAGATTCCAGAAATGCATCACCAAGCTCATTATAAGCTTCAGAAAGACTTTTAAGAATAATATCTGTAATCTCTTTGTGTTTAAACATATCTGCGTTCATCTGTGTGAATCTGCGGCTGCGTAGTGACACAATAAACTCCATTAATCCGATACCTGGTACAAAAAGGCTCTGGTCCTGGGACCAACAATCCCATCAGGACTAAGTCCGAAATAGTTCTGGAATTTCGTTACACAACGAAAGGTTGCATTGTCATAGACACCTGAAAGCTCCAACAGATATCCCAGTTTTTTTAGAGCCTTCTGCACCCTCAAGACAGTCGGTGTTCTCATCCCCTTAATTAAATCTACCCTTTTGCCTTCATAGGGATAAACCCAGGTAACCTTCTGCTCGCCATAGTTTTTAAAAAAATCCCTGGGAACCTCCCTTTCCTTACCGTCGGCATCTACTGCTATGACACCATCGGCTACCACTTTGCGGATAAGGAGATAACGAGCCGATGAGATCAGATTGGAATCCGTGCCTACTGAAAAAGAGTTTGGAGATTCGGAGACTGAAATGTGAGTTAAAAGAAGGCGAAAGGGTTTTTTGAACCTCAAAAAATGTTTCGGTTTTAAATAGAATGAAATCATTCCTACATTCTGTTCGTTTACATAATTACGGTCCTTTTTTGTCTTATCATTGTAAAGATTGAAGAGACCTGCAAGACTAGTCTTTTCATCAAGAAATATGGTTGCTGCCGGCTTTTTCGTTGTGAGGGCCATTGATTGAGCATCCTTGGTTGTTTCTGCAGCCATTTTTTGATTATCGGAAAAGAAGCCTAAAATATGCTCTCTGAAACTCCATCCAGCAAAGCCTGCAACTATAATTAATAGCAAGAAGAGCGTAATAGATGACGCGGCTTTTTTCCAGGGCCATCCCTTTATGCCACGCTCTGCTGCTATATCTCCACGGATTTCCCTGATAGCGCTCCCAACCATGCCTTTAGATATGGTATATGTTTCTTTTGTATATGCAATAAGGAGCGCTCTGTCACAAACAGCATTGATCCTTCTTGGATTTCCTTGAGAGTAACTGTAGATTGCCTTGAAAGCGCCCTTTGTAAACCTCAAATTTCCCCTGCCGCCTGCCACCACCAATCGGTGTTCCACATAGCCCTGGATATCTTTATGGGCCAAAGGCCTCAGTTCATAGCGAACCATAATCCTTTCATTAAGCTGTCTTAACGAGGCAGAGGCCAAAAGCTCCTTCAATTCAGACTGTCCAACGAGAACTATCTGAATCAGTTTCTCTTTTTCTGTTTCTAAATTTGAAAGCATCCGTATCTGCTCAAGAACCGTGCCTGAAAGGTTTTGAGCTTCATCTATCAAAAGCACTGCATTGCCCCCACCACTAAAGGTCTCAAGCAGGTACTGGTTGAGTCTGTCAATATGTTGCTTTTTTGTTTGGACCTCCTGATCCAGATTAATACCAAACTCCTGATTTATTATCTCTAAGAGTTCCTTCTCATTGATAAAGGAGTTAAATACCAGGGCGCTCTTTGTAGATTTATCTAACTGTTCTAAAAGAGCACGGCACAGGGTAGTCTTGCCAGTACCAATACCCCCAGTAATGGCAATAAAGCCCTTCCGTTCGTTAATTCCATAAAGGAGATGATCAAGGGCTTCCCTGTGGTGAGGGCTCAGAAAGAGGTATCGTGGATCCGGTGTTAGATTGAAAGGACTCTCTTTAAAACCAAAATAGGATGTGTACATATAAAAATTAAAAGTGTCTAAAGTGTCTAAAGTGTCTAAAGTAAGCTAAAGTGCCTAAAGTAAGCTAAAGTGCCTAAAGTAAGCTAAAGTGCCTAAAGTTTGAAGAGGAAATTCTAAACTCAACAAACTCAACAAACATCTTTTACCTGAATTTGTAATTTATTATTTTCTGTTCATTATTTCTCATTATCTGTAATGCCACCTGAGATCCTAATTTAAATTTCTTGTACACCTCCAGCACGTCCTCCGGGCTTTTGATAATTCTGCCATCTATCCCTTGAACAATATCACCATTCTTCAATCCCAACTTTGCAAAAAAAGATCCAGCCTTTAGATTAGTAACCGATAAACCGTCTGCCTTGCCGTTCCTGAAATGAGGCCTTATTCTTACTTGAGATAATAGGTTGTTAAGATTTCTCATTGATTCCTGTACAGCCGAACGGCTTACCATTATAGTCTCACCTGCCACGATTGGTTCTGAGGCCAGGTATTCCTTTTTAGTTCTTAAGGCGGCAGCTTCTTCTATTGTAAGAATCTCATCTCTCTCTTTAACCCTAAGGATCACCTTCCCTCTTAAAATTTCCTTGACAATAGCGCCCTGAACACTATCGCCCACCCTGTAGAGGGCTTGCTTTTTTTTGTTAATTTCTTCTATAACAGCAAAGGTATTCTGCCGATTCCCTGAAACTGTGCCCAAAAGAGCTAATTTCAATGTAGTAGGCTGCAGGTTTTCAATCTTTTCCGCGCGCATTTCTTTAGAAACGTTCTCTTCAGAGCCAAAGATATTTCTTTTTAAAATCGGCTTGTAGTAATCTAGAGTAGGTCTTCTATGTCTTTCAACATTCGGTATATGGTACGTCATTATACCTTGAGTGTTAACGTTTTTGAGATGCACCCTGATGACCATGTAGAAAAGCTCTACGCCAATAATAATAATTATGGTTAAGGCAAAAAGATTGAAAATTGTCTGATAATATTTTGGCATAAATTTAGGTGAACCTAATTTTAGGCTCAGCAAGGGTTCCGTGGATAACAAAATGAATGGCTCCCTTTTTGAGCCTTTGTTTAAAAAAACTCACTGTATTGGAGACACTTCCTAAGCTTTTGAAAAACGATGTAAAGGGATCTATCGTTCCTTTTAAATTAAGGGCGCTTTTCACGAATGCTTTTTCCAATCCTATGGTTCCTGACAGTGCGCCTCTCAGCAGAGGTCCTGTCAATTCAAGTCGCTTAATGTGTATCGTATGTTTCTCAAGCGCCATATCGCTCTTAATTTCATGAAATTCAATGGACTCCAGGCTTAAAATAGGCGCCAAAAGTTCAATGTTCCCGTCTAACAATTTTAGATGGGCCTCGCCTGTTCCATCCATCAGGTTTTTGTGCTGCCCTTTAAAAAAAATAGTTGCGTAAAGAAGGCCATCAATCTGCAAGCCGATCAAATCTTTTAGATGCTCATATTTAGCAATTTGCATATTCTTCAGTTCTATTTCCGCATCAAAAGGCATTTCCATGCTATTTTTTTTAAAATTTACACAACCCTCTGCATCGCCTCCATATGTCAAACACTCAAAGCAATATTTGCTCTTTCCTTTAAAAAAGGCCCATGGGTCCGGTTTGATAAAAATACTATCAGCCCTGAAAAGCTTTATGGAAGGTTTGTCTTTGAGAATAAGCTCTGTCCGCCCGAATTTTAATCCAAAAGGAAGAGAGGGTTTGATCTGACCAATAGAAAGGGTGGCTGAGTTATTTAAATTATTTGCAGTTATCGTTAGATAATCCCTTAGAGCATCTGAAGGAAAACGATAATACAAAAGACTACCAGCTACAACAATGCAGAAAGCGATATAGCCAAACCATTTCTTATTTTTTGAAATAAATCTTCCCATAATCTACCGAATATTTCTCATTAGACTGCTTACTTTTGCTAACCTGTAATCTACAACACGAAATTCCTCATTTCCCCCACAATCTATTTAAAGGTCAATATCTGTAAAATAGCATCTAAGCGGCCAGACTTTTTCTTGTTTTCCTTAATTGAAATCCGTTTTATACTTACAACATTATCAGGCGATTCAATTCTGTAAAGGTAGTCAACTAACTGTCTCAATGTAATCTCCTCCAATTTCATCTCAATCTGTGACTCTTTATAAGGGCCAGCTCCCGTCGAGATAGAGGGTTTCATATACTTGATATAAGTCTTGATGCCAGCATCACCTGCCCTGTTTTCAAGAAATGAAAAAAGTGTAAATCCCTTCCTTCGTTGAGCAATAACGCGCTTTATACCTTGAGAAGATCTCCGATATCTATTATATTCAGAGCTCAACCTTACAATTTCTTTTAGACCATCTTCTTTAGCGCTAACACCCCTTTGAAGCCTATTTCTGGCTTCAAAGAAGGGAAAAATCAAAAACTGCAAGAGACAAAAAATCCCTATAAATATTGCTGCAGCCGATATAAAATATTTTTCACGCCTTGCAAGTTTCATGATATGGGTTTCTAGAGTTTTTTGGGTTTATTGTGTTTTTTGGGTTTAGATGAGCTCTGATGTTGAAGTAGATAGGTAATCAGGCCAGAATCCAACTTAGAGACTATTTCAGCTTGCTCGTAGATGTGATGGAAAGTTTCCTCCGTTATATATTTTTGATCTAAAGCCACATAAGCTTCACTTTGCACCTCGGTTGCTGAACTTTTTGATATAAAAAGGTACCGAATAAACTCATTGTTTGATCTGCGAGAAAAGCCCTCAGCTATGTTACTCATAGACGATACTGTTGCTGCGGTAATCCGCCCATATAATCCAATGTCTTTTTGAAAATCCTTACTCTTTTTTATTGCTTGATAAACCAAATTTACCAACTTACGCGCTTCCTGCCAACAATGTACATCTTCAAACCTTTCAATTTTCATTCTTTTAACACAACAAGCCCAACAAACCCAACAAACCCAACAAACCCAATAGACTTTCTTACTTTGCCCGTTTGAGTTTTATCTCAAATTGCACCCGCTTGCGAGATCGGTCAAGATTGGCAGAACTAATAGTAACTGAACTAAAATACTCTGAGGGCTCCAGCCCTTTCTTGATAATGTCTACAGTATTAAACGTATCAGTTTCTCCTTTAATGTTTACAGCCGCTGGATCAACCACCATTCTCATTACCCTAACATCCAGCGATTCAGGTACTCTAATGGAAATATCCCGTAACAGGTCAACAACCTTATGGTCTCCACCAATTCCAGGAAGGAAAAATGCTGATTTTTTGATTTGAGTTATTTCTATCCTCATCTGCTGTAGCGGGTCCACAATCCTTTTTACATTCGGAAGAGTTTGCCTGAATGTCTCTGTAATTTGTTTATTCAGCATCCTGTAGCGCTCCTTTAGAAAATAATAATCCATACCAAAATATGTAGCTAAGAGAGATAGAATAACTATCAAAAAGACAGCAGCCTTTCGGATTTCCCTCTTGAGCTTAGTATTCTTTCTTTTAATCTGAAATTCATCTTTCCTGAAATTGAAACCCAGGCCTTGCTTATTGCCTCGAAGGGTAAGCGCTAAGGCGCTATCCATTGTAGCAGAATTCCAGGATTGAGCTATATTTTCGTCTATATGAATGCCTGGATCACCGCCCAGCACATTAATTTCTTCAACAGGGATATCAAAGAATCGTTCTAAAAGACCCACTGTATGCGGATAAAGATTCCCTGCGCCAGTGACAAAAATCTTTTCTGGTTTAACTTCTATATCATTCTGATACTCAAATGCATGGAGTGTATTTTGAACATTTGTACACAATAACTCGAAACAGGATACAATCGGCTTAGGTACCTGGCTTTGCGCATTGCCATAAGCTGGGGAATTTGAAATAGCTTCAGGCATAAGACCATCAGAAAAAGCAAGGCTCCTGATTAAACTTATATGTTTGTCAATATAAAGGACCATTGTGGTTCTCTTTTGGCCTATCTGGAAAAGGATCCCATCATCGGGTATCTCTAACTGCCTGAACAACCACAAAACCACAGGGACCCCGCTTATGTCCAGTATATCAGGTTCAACTCCATGGTTCTGTAAAACGGCTAAATATTTGGAGATATCCTCTCTCCTTACTGAGGCAGCAAGAATATCATTTTGACCCGACTGATCAATTAAAGTAAAATCAACTACCAAATCTTCGACTGGAAAAGGCACCATCGTCTCAATTTCATAGGCTATTGTCTGCCTAATTTTTTTTGCGGATCTAAAAGGCATGTGCAAATTCCGATATGATACCTGTTCCCCAGGAATAGCGCTGATGTAGGTATCAGCCTTGAAATC
>QMLT01000111.1 GCA_003646875.1 Deltaproteobacteria bacterium | reverse complement strand
TGGCGATCCCTGTCATCATGAAAAATGTCCTTTCGTTCATTTCCACGAGACAACACATGATACAATCCGCCCTCATATTCTATTCGCCATGCTCTCCCCATGAGGATAAATTTATAAGAAATGCAGATCAAGATCAACTATTTTATTCACTATGCAAGATGTGACACCAGATTTCTAAGGGAACTTAGCCCTTATCTCACCGATAAAGAAATAAGGTCAGTTGCCAGAATAAGCTCTCCCTTGTATGTTTTCCGGCACTGGGCTTCTATATCAACCTTCAGACATTCCGGATAAAAATGGGTTAAAAGAAGCCTTTTTGCCTTGGAGCGGGTAGCTATATCACCTGCCTGGGATGGTGTAAGATGCCCTTGGATTCCCTTTTCATCAGGAAAGGAAGACTCGAGGATCAAAAAATCTGCATCTCTGGCCAGATTTACAATCTGCTCACAATAACCGGTGTCTCCTGAATAGACGATAGTTTTTCCTGAACTATCTTCTATTCTAAAACCAATACTCTGTGTGGTATGGTTTAAAGGAGCGGATGTTATTTTAAATTTATCAAATTCTTTCCTCTCTTTTTCCCCAATAGTTAATTCCTCTATCCTCATAAGACGATCAGGGAGATCAAGCCAATTGCCATATGGCCTTTTCAAAAGCGTTAAAAAGTGATTGAATCCTTTCGGGGCTAGAATAGTAAAGGGTTTTCTCTTGCTAAGAATTGGAGGGTATCGTGTGGCAAAAAAGAAGTGTATAAGATCAGCCGTATGATCTGGATGAAAATGACTGATACAGATGTAGTCGATATTCTCGAATTGAAGTCCGGCAATTGCCAATTGCCTGAGTGTTCCCGGACCTATATCCAACAAAAGGAATTGATCATCGATGAATAGAGCAATAGAAGGTGAGGCCCTTTCAGGGTGGGGGATACTTGTGCCTGAACCTAAGATAATGAGTTTCATACATAACCTTGATACTTGATACTTGGTAAAGATCGGCAATTAAAGACTAAGATGACAATCACCGAATAAACTTTCTTGCTTATCTAATTTTCAGTTTCCAGTTTCCAATTAGCCCCATCTTCCTGGAATGGGTGTGTTACAGAACTTGCACCTGCCATTATGAATATTGAATTCTGCTATATTATATCCCCTTCTGTCGATCAGAAGCTTATGGCAATTATGACAATACGTATTATATCCATTATGACCAGGTACATTTCCAAGATAGACATAATGGATCCCTTCCTGAAGTGCTATATCCCTTAAAAGCTCCAATGTTTTCACTGGAGTAGCTGGCAGCCTGTTTAGTTTATATCGGGGGAAAAAGCGGGAAAAGTGCAAGGGATAATCTGGCCCCAGTTCTTTTAATATCCAGCCACACATTCTCTTTATCATCTCTGGTTTATCTACATACCCAGGAACAACAAGAGTAATCATTTCAAACCATATCCCTTTTTCGTGAAGTAGTTTAAATGTATTAAGCACCGGCTGAAGCCTTCCCCCATTAAGTCTCCTGTATGTGTCATCTTCAAATGATTTAAGGTTTACGCTACCAGCGTCTAAGTATTGGCAGAGATCCTCCAGGGGTTCCCTATTTATAAAACCATTTGAAACCCAGACATTTTTGATTCCCTCTTGTCTCGCAAGTTTTGCGGTGTCATACATATACTCATAATAGGAGGTAGGTTCTGAATAGGTGTAGGCGATCGAGGGGATATTTTTTTCTTTGGCAATCCTGACAACATCAGCCGGAAAAAGTTCATAATGCCGTATCTCTTCAGGTTTTCTCTGGGAAATTTCCCAATTCTGACAATTAAGGCATCTGAAATTACATCCAGCAGCCGCAATAGAAAATACATCTGTGGCAGGATAGAAATGATTGAGGGGCTTCTTCTCAATGGGGTCGATATGAACAGCACATGCGTTACCGTATGCAAGGGAGTAAAGCTTGCCACCTATATTTACCTTTGACCTGCACACGCTTCTGTCCCCGGGAGTTAAGTAGCATCTATTTGGGCATATACCGCACTGTACATCTTTGCCATTTGTTGTGTAGTGGAATCCCTCTATTGACCACTTCCAGGGACTCTTGGGGGCATCTCCTTTAAAGACATGCCCTCTAATATCTGACCTTTCTTCTTTATTATTTTTAGGCCAGAAACAGTGTGCATCTGTCGCTATAAGAAGAGACAGAAGACCTATCTGTTTTAAGAATTCTTTTCTGCCTATATATCGCTTCATCTCTGGTAATGTCCGTTGGCTTGAATCATATGATTATTGAGCTGATTTCTAATTAAATCCTGTCATATTTTATTGTTTTTTTAACAACAGACAACTGACAATATACCACTGACATTATAATAATTCTAACCTTTCAAAATAACTATCCCGCTTACAGTTTTTATCAATATCAGGGCAATTATCGCTGCCTGAATGCCAAAAAGAGGGATTAACAAGGTTCCGATTGCAAGGGTGCCAGCGCCAGCGCCTACAAGGTCAGCGGCAAAGAGGCCAGCAGCAGGACTCTTCTCCTCGCCTATCATCTCTGCTGCAACAGGAAACTGAAGCCCGCATAGCAGTGAGAAGATAAACCCATAGAGCAGAAAGGCAAATTCAGGAACCATGGAATGATAGGAATTTACCCAGATCAGATAAGTCAAAAGCAAAAGGATCATCCCGGCCTCTGCTCCTATAAGCATGCCTTTACCTTTGTTTTTCCATCTGCTACCAAGTATAGCACCTGGTAAAAGACCAAACAAGAAAGATGTAATCACAGCGCCTATCTTTAAATAGATGTATCCATATATGACCTGAAATGAAAATAAAATTAACATCTCCACGCCCATGGAAACAAAGCCAGTTGAAAAAAGAACATATTCTTCTTTTCGTATTAAAAATATGTAGCACGCAAGAAGCCCAAAGAGGCCTGCAAGAAACCAGTTAGGTGATGTCCCATACTTCCTAAACCATTCATTAAACATTATGTTTATTACTCTCGGGTGAAAGTCAGTATTAATAAACTCATCTGGATTAATGGATTCATTGAGAAACTTTATCCTTTCCTTTGTGACATTACCGTAATAAAAGCCGTCAATATAGGATGTGACAATGGATTTTTCTCTCAACTTAAGGGGGATATCCGTGGAAAGGGTTTTATCGCTTGCAAGGAAATAGATTTCCTCTCCTGGAATGAGGAGAACATTATGAAAATATTTTTTAAGGGTGTTAAAAATTGACGATAATTTTTTGACCCTTACCTCTGATAAATAATTAGGATTTGCAATGAGTGAAAAGGAAAATACACCACCCTTTTCTAAAATCCTTTTGATACGATTAAAGAACTCGCTTGTATAAAAACGGTTTACCTGAAAGGTGTCGGGTTCTGGCAAATCAAGGATTATTGCTGAATACCGTTTCTTACTATCGGTTATATATCTTCTTCCATCTGCAGGGATGATACTAACGTGTGCGTGAGGAGATAAAATACCAAATTGGCTTGCAACGTTAATCAATGCAGGATCTAACTCTACATAATCTATGTGGCGAGGAGAGTATTTTAAGATCTCACCCAATGTTTCGCCCATTCCCCCACTAACCAGTAAAACATCGTCTACGTTATCAAGCTGGCTGAGGGGATAATGGATCTTTTCTTCGGCAGCCGTTATGTTAAATGCGGAAAAGGTAGGTGCTCCAGATTCCCAAAACGTATACTCTTCTTTTTCTTTTGTTAAAACTATCCTCCCATAGGGCGACTCCTGGTAACTTACTATATTCACGCCATACTGATGAAAAAGAGTAGAAAGCTCGAATCTTTTGTCAAAGGCAAACGTAAAAAAGAGGGCAATGGATAAAAATGCCACAAAAAAAAGGAGATATCTTTTTAAAAAAATAAAAAGAACAAGAGAAACAAGGATGAGAAGGAAGGAGCTGAAGGCTATTATCTTAAAGGGGCTAAAAAAATATACCAACACAAAACTACATAAAACACCACCCGTAATATCGCCAATATTGTCACTAATGTATAATTCCCCTACTGTAAATTCTGTGTCCATTGTCTTAATAATACTAAGAGAGTAGGGAAGTATAAAGCCTATCAGGAATGCGTAAGGTGCGCTAAAGGTGAGAATGAAAAAGAAAATAGGATATAACCCGGGAGATTCTCCATGAATAAAGATGAAGTCTCTGAAAAGCCTTATTGCAATTATCTGAATCAAAGGAAAAAGCGCTGTTAATAGGGCAATAACAGAATAGAGGGTGGTCGACTTTTTGGAAAAAAATCTTGCAGCGAGAGAGCCAATCCCGCTTACCATCAGCCAGCAGAAAAGTACAAGCGAGATTGTGATCTCATTGCCAGAGAACTGTGAAAGGAATTCTCTTACTGTAATTATTTGAACAGCTATAGAGGATATTCCTGTTCCAATGACGGATATAATAATTAGATTGGCAAGGTTCATGGAACTGACAAATACCAAAACTCATATGTCAAATTAAATCCTTCCTGGGTTATTGAATTGTGATATTTAGCCTGCTAAATTTCTGCTCTTAAGAGTTATGCCCCTGTGGGTATTGAACAGGCTAATTTGAGCTTTAAACGTTGGCATTATAAGCATTCATTACTGCTAAGGATATTTTTCCCGGGTTCTCCTGAGAAAAAAATCGAGAATTTCTTTTATCTCAACTCCTTCTCTTCAAATGCCTGAACCTGGTAGGTAGATACCTGGAGTTTCTCGGTCTTCCAGCTATTGCCAGAAAGCCCTGCCTTCAAACAAAGATGTGACAAAAACTCTTCTTTTTCGGGAAGTTGATCCCAAACCTGAGGCAGAAAGGTGGCCTCGTAGAATCCCTTCTTTATAATTACTCCATCTACTCCCGGCCTCAATTTTTTTAAAAGATCCTCTGCATCTGTATAGGAAAGCTCTTGAGGGGATGTGAGGATACTTATCTCAATCTTTATTTTGTCGAATTCCTCTTTCGTTAAAGGATGAAATCTGGGGTCTTTAAAGGCTGCATTGATAGCATTTTCTTTTATCCCCTCAATTAATGACTCTCGAGGTATAATATGTCCGATACATCCTCGTAAGTTATCCTCTATGGTAATAGTAACAAAGGTACCAAGTCTTTCTTGAAATTTCCCTGGTATTTCCTTCCAGTCAATTTGGGACTCCTCTATATTACTTAATCTATTTTTTATAGTTTCTCTGGCCACCCCTAAAAGAAATCTCCCCTCATCCTCAGATAGCCATTTTTTTGTATCCATTTTCTCATCCCCCTTTTTGGTAATAATTGACGTTTGGCCTTCCTTTACTGGCTTTATCTTATTATCTTTACAAGATAATGTCCCAAGGCCAAGAAGCAAAAACAATAGAGCAAGAAGAATAAAAGATAGGAGTTTTTTATTCACCATTTTATAAGGCATGGAAATCTATTTTGACTACATTTGCTAATTAAATTTACTGGTTTGAAAAATCAACTCATCAAACAAATATCTAATATCTTGTATCATTTTAATAAATCTGTCAAAATCATTTTTAAATGATATGCCGCATTTTTTAAAATGCTGCCCCAACTTATGGAGAAGTTATCTTTTGGCTATATAACATTTGAGAAACATTATGGATAAGAAGAGGAGGAATTCAGGAATGTTGATTTCAACAATAGTGATGGGAGTCCTTGCAGGTATTCTTTTAGCTATAGGATATTACAAAGGACAAGGACAACATATTAGTGGCTTAAAGTCAGGCCTGAATATGACGCTTGAAATCCTGCCATTGTTAATTTTGGCCTTTACCATAGCTGGTATGGTTCAGGTTCTTCTCCCTCATCAACTACTATCGAAATGGGTAGGTGTGGAATCAGGCATGAGAGGGATACTCATTGGCACAGTGGCTGGGGGTTTGACTCCTGGAGGTCCTTATGTAAGCTTGCCAGTCGTTGCCGGGCTTCTTCGTGCCGGTGCCAGCGCCGGAACCATGGTTGCCTTTCTGACCGGATGGTCCCTCTGGGCGATCTCCAGATTGCCGATGGAGTTTGGGATATTAGGCTGGAAATTCACGTTAATCCGTCTGGCAAGCACATTTTTCTTTCCACCCATTGCCGGGCTGATAGCCCAGGCGATTTTTTCAGCTGCGAAATGAAAGCTTACTCATCTAATGTGTCAAAATTTTTCTCGATCCAGCTACGGACTTCATCTCTTAGGCGCCTGAAAAACGCCACCGTCCACAAAATCTTAAATCCATTGTAAACATTCAGCCACAAATGCACACAAATGCACACAAATGAAAATGATATTCTATT
>QMLT01000110.1 GCA_003646875.1 Deltaproteobacteria bacterium | reverse complement strand
CCTATGTATGTCATATAATATAGGTAGGCATTGCATGCCAAGTCTGGGCCAGGGGCACCAAGACACCAAGATTATATAATTATTCAATTGCCTTTTTAATGGGTGGCAGATTGAAATTCATGAGAAAACTCCGTTATTAAGTTTATATTTATCTTCCCCGCCTGCCAGATGGCGGGCAGGTCTTTGTGTCTTTGGTTCTTGGTGGCTGAATAGTTACAAATAATGATGAAAATTGTGAATTCATCCCAAATCCATAATGAAACTACTGCAGGACTACCCCCTGCTGCTCCAAGAAAAACCCGTTTTCAGGAATCCTGGGAACTTCTGAAGAAAAACAAACTAGCTTTTTTAGGACTTTTAATTTTCGTTCTCTTCTTCTTTACTGCCCTTGCAGGCATTATACTTACCTCCGGCACCAATCCTTATTTTGATCCTTCCACGGTAAGACTCCAGGAAAAACTTCGACCCCCGCTCTCTGATCCAAATCTAAAGACCTTGCGCCCTGAGGAAACACCTAAATTGGGATTATACCTTTTTGGAACCGATGATTTAGGAAGGGATGTTTTTGCGAGGATGCTTCAGGGCGCCTGGGTATCCCTGACAGTAGGATTCGTCGCTGTAGGTATTGCTGTGCTTATAGGAATATTTCTGGGTGGGATAGCAGGCTATTTTGGACAAAACCATATCTGTCTTCATCACATTTTGGTAACTTTGATACTATTCATCGGGGTAGTATTGCTTTCTATAGGAAATATGTATCTGGGTTTAACTTGTCTTATTACAGGCATTGTGTGCATTCTCTACTACCTTCTGATGAAAAAGAGATCAGTGAAAAAAGCTCAGTCAATATGGTTACAGATGCTTCACAAAAAGGCAATCTCTGTTGACACCCTGATCATGCGAGTGGTGGATATCATGCTTTGCTTCCCAAGTTTTTTCCTGATCCTCACTGTGGTCGCCTTACTCCCAGCAAGCATCTACAATATTATGATTGTCATTGGCCTGACAAGCTGGATGGGCACCACTCGTTTTGTGCGGGCTGAATTTCTCTCATTAAGAGAGCAGGATTTTGTAACCGCTGTCAAGGCGCTTGGGATAAGCAACCTTCGGATCATATTTCGTCATATGGTGCCTAATGCTATTGCGCCAGTGCTGGTATCTGCCACAATTGGTATTGCAACCGCTATTCTCACAGAAGCAGGATTGAGCTTTCTTGGATTTGGTGTTCCACCACCATATGCTACATGGGGTAATATACTTTCTGATGGAAAACGTTTCATTTTTGATGCACCCTGGCTCACCTTTGTTCCAGGCTTTGCCATCTTGATTGTGGTACTCTCATTTAATCTGTTTGGCGAGGGCTTGCGGGATATACTTAATCCAAAACTCAGGGAGAGGTATTGATGCTTTCCGTCCATGATCTCAAGGTTTATTTCCAGCTTGATGGAAATGTATCCCGAGCGGTTGATGGGGTAAGCTTTGATATAGGAAAAGGAGAGACAGTCTGTCTTGTTGGAGAATCGGGCTGCGGAAAAACTGTATCTGCCTTAACTATCCTCGGGATTATCCCCCAACCCCCTGGTAAAATTATGGGCGGCGCAGTGCTTTTCAACGAGCAAAATCTCCTGAATTTGAGTGAAGAAGAGATGCAGATGATTCGTGGAAATCACATATCCATGGTCTTTCAAGAGCCTATGACCTCACTTAACCCGGTGTTTACCATACAGGATCAGGTCCAAGAGGCCATCATGGTCCATGAAAAGGTGGATAAGAAACAGTTAAAACAAAGATGTATACAACTCCTTAAAGATGTTGGTATCGCTTCGCCTGAGGAGCGCCTTAAAGATTATCCGCATCAGCTCAGCGGGGGGCAGAAACAGCGTGTTATGATTGCTATGGCATTGGCATGCAATCCTGATCTTGTGATTGCTGATGAGCCAACCACTGCCCTTGATGTCACCATTCAGGCACAGATCCTGAATCTATTTGAAGAGCTTCAAAAAAACCGGCGAATGTCTCTTCTCTATATTACTCATGACCTTGGGGTGGTGGCGAATATTGCAGATCGTATATATGTGATGTATGCGGGCATTATTGTTGAGCAGGGCACAGCAAAAGAAATCTTTCATGCTCCGTGTCATCCTTATACCCAGGGGCTTCTTGCATCACTGCCGAGCCCAACAAAACGGGGGAGCGCGCTTCACAGCATCCCGGGAACAGTGCCAGACCCTGCATATAAGCCCTCTGGGTGTCCATTTCATCCCAGATGTAATTTTGCTATTAATACGTGCAGGATCGAATTTCCTGAGATGTGTGATTATGGCAAGGGACACCTGAGCCGTTGTCCAGTGCTATATTCAGTTGAGAACTAAGGGCCATCTACCTATTTTACCAATGACAATTGACCAATGACTACTAACAACGCCATACTTAAGGCAGAAGGGATAAAAAAATATTTCCCGGTGCGCAGGGGATTATTCCAGAATGTCATTGGCTGGATCAAGGCCGTTGATGGAGTTGATCTTTATATAGACAAGCAAAAGACATTGGGTCTGGTTGGAGAGAGCGGATGTGGTAAATCGACAATTGGCCGACTTATTTTAAAGCTTTTAGAACCGGATGAAGGCAAGATCATTTATCAGGATAAAGATATAAGCAGCCTTTCCCCGGATGAAATGAAGCCTTTGCGCAAAGAGATGCAGATCATTTTCCAGGACCCTTTTGGTTCTTTAAATCCCCGGATGACCGCTGGACAATCTATTGAAGAAGGCCTGCGAACATTGCCCATAAAAGGACATCATGAGCGAAAGCGGCGTATTATAGAACTCCTAAATATGGTGGGAATTGCCTCCTCAGGCGCTGATCGCTACCCCCATGAATTCAGTGGTGGTCAGCGGCAGCGCATTGGCATAGCCAGGGCCCTGAGCGTCAATCCCTCATTAATAATATGTGATGAGCCAGTATCGGCGCTTGATGTATCTATCCAATCCCAGATTATTAATCTTTTAAAAGAGCTACAAAATACCCTGGGTCTAAGCTATCTCTTCATCTCCCACGACCTCAATGTCGTTGGCTACATCAGCGATATGGTGGCTGTAATGTATCTTGGTCACATAATGGAATATGCTCCAATAGAGGAAATTTATAATAATCCTCTGCATCCATATACACTTGCATTACTTTCAGCCATCCCAGAGCCTGACCCAGACGATCGTGGGGAGCGGAAGACACTTACAGGTGATGTTCCAAGTCCTTTTAATCCGCCTCCAGGGTGTAAGTTTCAGGGGAGATGCCCTCTTGTTGAAGATAGGTGCAAAAAAGAAGAAATAGCGTTTTACACAGTAAATGAGAACCATACAGTCCGATGTTGGAAGGTAGTTGGAGGATAAAAATGACCATACCCAAAAACAATATAGAAATTACACGAAAAACCATTGGCCAGTTATTAAATGAGATAGCAGCGAAATACCCCAACAATATTGCCCTTGTTCATTCCGATTCTAACATAAGATACAACTACAATCTCTTTTTATCAGAAATAAACAGGGCCGCTAGGGGTCTGATAAAGATGGGTATTACAAAGGGTGACAGGGTTGCGATTTGCGCCCCCAATTCGCCTGAATGGATTATCTTCCAGATGGCACTTGCAAAAATAGGGGCTATTGTTGTTCCAGTAGATCATGGAGCAGGGAAAGAAGATCTCCGCTACATCCTGGAACAATCCGGGTCACGCTCCATTATTATGGCACAGGGACTGGAGCTTGATATAGGGCTAAAATCAATACTCGAAAACACCATTGTTATAGATGAAAAACTCTATCCTGATATGATCTCATGGCAGGAGCTAATGGAAATGGGTGATGGGATTGACCTTAAAACCCTTGCTCAAAGAGAAAATGAAATCCATCCAGATGATCCAGTTGCCATAATGTACACATCTGGTACTACCGGTAAACCAAAGGGGGTTGTTCTTAACCATTTAGGTCTTATCAATAAATCCATGTTTTCCGCATTGAGACAGGGACTTAACAATCAAGACCGGCTTTGCTTATTTTTCCCCCTATTTCATATGTTTGGAAATACATGTATTGTATTAGCAGGGCTTATAAAGGGTGCTTCAATCATTATGCCCTGTGCTACCTTTGAGCCATCCAAGATTATATCAGCCATTACTGATGAAAAATGTACTGCTATTTATGGCTCTCCCAGCATGCTTATCACACTTATAGATCATGCGGAATTTAGTCCTGAAAGGTGGAAAACACTAAGTAAGGGGACAATAGGCGGGGCTCCATGTCCGATGGAATTAATGAGAAAACTTGTGAAGGATATTGGTATTTCGGACATTACCGTTGCCTATGGCATCACAGAGGCCTCTTCATGGATAACAATGACCAGACCCGATGATCCACTAAATATAAGGGTTTCAACCATTGGCAGTGCCCTCGAGTGCAATGAAGTCAAGATATTAGACCAGACAACCGGTGAAGACCTCCCGCCTCATAATCAGGGGGAACTCTGCACCAGGGGCTTTCTGATGAAGGAATATTATAACATGCCTGCTGCAACTGCATCTGCTATTGATAAGCAAGGATGGTTCCACACAGGGGATCTTGGCGAGATGGATGAAAAGGGCTATGTTAAGATAACAGGGAGGCTCAAGGATATTATTGTTAGAGAAGGAGTTGAGATTTACCCAACAGAGTTAGAGGAAATAATCTATAAGTTGCCTGGCGTCTCAGAAGTTCAGGTTTTTGGATTCCCTCATCCTGAAAAAGGCCAGGAAATCGCCGCCTGGGTAAAAATCAAGGAAGGCGCACAGGTATCTCCTGAGAACCTTGAAAAATATCTTAAGGATAATGTTTCTCAAGAGAAAGCGCCGGATTACTATAAATTAGTCACAGAATTTCCTATGACACGATCAGGCAAGGTACAAAAGTTTAAGCTGGCAGAGATGGCAAGAAAGGAATATTTGGATTAATAAAAGAAGCCTTGCATATTAAGGCAGCAAACAGCCTTGATTAACCAGAGGCATCCTAAGCCTATTGCTATAATCCTCCCTGTAAGGAACCGAGCAGCAGGTGGGTTGAAAGAGTGGCTTCAATCCGAGATTTAATGCCAGATCAATGGTTTTTTTTGACCATACAGCCATTCTGGTAGCCCCTGCATAAATGGCCAGCTCTTCCATTAAATCTCCATCTTTATTTCTTGGCCTCTCACAGCCCAGAGATATTGGAGTTTGGGGCATCATCAATCGGGCCGTGGCAATCAATCGCGCAATCTCTACTGGAGATGGAGGCAAGACACCTGACATAGGTGTACCTTTTAATGGCATAAGAACAACAATTACAAAAGAAGAAGGTTTAAAGCGACTTATAATTCGCAGGGCATCATATTCACCATGTATTTTACCATACATTAGCCCAGCCACAATATGAGGCACAACATCAAGACCTGATTTGAAGAGATTCTCCAGTGATACTATCACCTTTTGAAGACTATCAAGGTGGTAAATCTTTTTAGCGGTTTCCTCATCACCCATTACATCAATTAGCGCTTGATCAACGCCAGCTTCTTTGAGAGCGACTGCTGTGCTGAAATCTAAAAAGCCACTGTGCACAGATAGAAATAAATCGGTTTCAGTCTTTATTTTTTGTATTGACTGATAGAATTTCCCCCAGGGAAGTCTCCCTTGAAGGTCTGATCCACCGCTCAAAAGAACCCCTGAATGACCTGAGTGCGCTAACTTAAGACACTTTGTTATAAGAGTTTCTGGGTCGGTTGCCCTTATCATAGGCTTTAGGAGTAATCCCTTGCAGTGCTCACAGAGGAGCTGGCACCTACCCCCGGTTAATGATAGAGCGGGATACAGACCCCTCACCTTTCCATACCTGATCATACCAGGAAGGTAGAATATAAAATTATTTTCATGGTTCTCTCTGGTAACATTCCAGGCTTGATCAAAGAGATCCCTATCACTCTTTTGTATACTATTGTCACTGCCTTTTTTCATTTGGGCTACTTTTTCTTGACAGATACGTGTACTTTTAGAATACTCCTTTATTAAAATAGTTTATGTCAATTGTCTATTAGCTGCCTTAAAAAAGGAGGATTCATATGAAAACATCTTTTTGTTATGTTAAATTCCTTTCCTTTCTGTCTCTTATCTTCTTTACTGCCTGTGCTACTATCCCTAAATTAGAAGTAACGTATAACACTACGCCAAAATCGAATATTCTGAAGGAAAAGGAAATACATTTCGCCTTTATTGACAAGAGAGTCAATAAAGATATTATTGGCAAGGGAGCAAAGAGGATAT
>QMLT01000109.1 GCA_003646875.1 Deltaproteobacteria bacterium | reverse complement strand
TAGTTGTAATAATCCCTCTGCTCACTGGAATAACGTGCGGCGTGAATGTAACCTTGAGTTCTTTATTGGCTATGAGGGATAATTCTCTTTCGATTTCATATACATGTTGATGGCCAGTGACCTTGTAGGCATTCATAGCCTCATATCGAGCAGGGAAATGAAATAAAGGGGAGGGTGTTTTCCCGGCCCCGGAGACACCGGTTTTTGCATCAAATATTATACCTTTGGTTTCTATAAGGCCGAACTTTATGGCAGGCACGAGCCCGAGGATACAGCTTACTGCAAAACATCCTGGATTACCAATTAACTTAGAATTGGCTATTATTTCTCTATGTAACTCGGGAAGGCCATAGGTAGTGTGCTGAAGAATATCTGGATTAGCATGTTCCTTTGGCTTTCCGATTCTGGCAGCATAAGAGGCATAGCTCTCTTTATCATTAAAACGAAAATCTCCGCTATAATCAATTACTTTAATGCCTTTATTCAACCACTTTGTCGCCTCTTTTTGGCCGACTCCGTCAGGGGTGGCATAGAAGACGATATCAAAGTGATGTGGGCATTTAGGATCGGCTGGATCAAAAACTGGTAGATCACAAAAACCTTTTAAATGAGGATAAACTGTGCTGATGGGCTTACCGGTTTCTTGCTTGGCCATAAGAGCGCCTATACTAACATAGGGATGGTTTATGAGGAGTTCGATCAAACCTACACCACCATACCCTGTTGCCCCAATGAGCCCAACCTGTATCTTTTTTTTTGCCATTGTCTTACACGTTAAAACGAAACTTGATTATGTCTCCGTCCTGGACTATATATTCTTTCCCTTCTATTTTGACATGGCCATCCTTTTTTGCCTCGGAAAAATTTCCATATTTAGCCAATGTATCGTAAGGAAGAACCTCAGCCTTTATAAATCCCTTTTTCATATCTGAATGGATGAGATCAGCAGCATCTATTGCTGAGGTACCTTTGGTTATTGACCATGATCGCACCTCATTTTCCCCAACTGTAAAAAAGGAAATGAGGTCAGATGCAGCAAAGGAGCGTTTGATAACCCTATCAAGGAGAGAACTCTCAATATTAAAGGCTGAGAAAAATTCTTGCGCCTCCTCTTGCCCCATCTCTCCTATCTCCATCTCTAATTTACCACGAACGACCATAAGCTCAACATTTTTAGGGATGCGAGGCATCGTGGGTAGATCTTCATCTTCATCGGAGTTATTTGAAATTACCAGCATGGGTTTAGCAGATAAAAAGGTAAAACCTCTTAAAACTGAAGAATTAGCAATCTCAGAATTATCCCTTAATGGCTGATCTTCAGATAGTATATCAATACATCTTCTTAACAAAGAAGGTTCCTCAGCGTGTATCTTTTTTCCCTTTTTTTCATCCAATTTTATTTTTTCCAGCCTCTTTTCAGCCACTAAAAGATCACTTACTATCATTTCTGATTCCAGTTTAAAGAAATCTTCTTCAGGTGTGGAAGGAGGCCCTCCAAAAATCTGAAAATTTTTTATAACGTGGATCAGTCCGTCGCAGACTCTCACTGCATTAAGGGTGACATTTTCTTTTTCCCTTGCGGAATGATCGGTATCTAATGTTTTTCCAGGCAGAAGATATTCTACCTGAGAATAGATGGTTTTTTTAGGCTTATAGGTCTTACTAAGATAATCTACTCTTTCATCAGGCACAGTAACAGTTGCAATAAGCTGATCGCCTTTCTTGATCTTTTCTTGACTTATTGTTCCTCTCGCAGCAGTCAGGGCCTTAAAGATCGTAAATTTCCCTGATTGAGGCAGTCCAATAAAACCTAATTTCATTTTCAGTGCCTGAAGATAAATTGTCTGTTATCCATTCACTGTTTTCCGATGGATTTCGGGCAACGCATACGGATAACGGTTAACAGTGAACGTTGAATGTTTCATCAATGCATGAAATATGTTTCCTTTTATTTTTTTATTTGTTTTATAGAGATTTAGAAGCATGGATCTGGTTTGCATCCTTTTTGATGATCTCGCTGTAGGGCAGCAACTATGTATCACAGGTAATCCCATCTCATCAGCATATCGCTTGATAATGGTCTTATTTAACAGATAGAAGGGCCGTATAATGGTGAGTTTTCCGTTAAATAGCTCTTGTACAGGCTGGATAGTATCTATTGATCCTGCAAAAAAGAGGTTTAAAAAAAATGTCTCTATGAAGTCATCTTTCTGATGTCCAAATGCTATTTTATTGCATTTTAGTTCTGACGCCTTTTCAAATATGGCCTTTCTTCTCAGGCGTGAGCAGAGAAAACATGGGTTTTCCTTGTTTTCTTTTGCATGGGCGCGTGGTCCAAAGCTGCTTTTAATAATACAATAATCAAAACCATTTACATTGAAAAAATCCTCCATCTTTTTCCCTGTATCCTGCCCAAAGCCTAATTCTACATGAACCGCTTTTAGGTCATAATTAATAGGGATCCTTGTTAACCGCTCTCTTAGTAACCATAAAAGCGCTAAACTATCCTGACCGCCTGAAACAGCAACTAATATTCTGTCTCCATCTCCTATCATTTGAAAACGAGAGACAGCTTTACCCATAAGCCGCTTCATCTCCTTAGCAGCATAGCTCAATTATTGCTCCCTTCTCTCTCCAAATATCTTAGTCCCTATCCTTACCAGATTTGCACCCTCTTCTATCGCAACCTTATAAGAATTGGTCATGCCCATTGAAAGATATTTCATTTCCACATTCGGTAGGTGAAGATCCTCGATCTGTTCGAATATCGCCCTTGTTTTTATAAAGTAAGGGCGTGATTCTTCGGGATCTCCGAATCTTGGTCCCATTGTCATCAATCCCATTATCTTTACATAATTAAGTGAGGATATGTCCTTTATTAATTGAGCTACATCATTTGGGGCTACACCGGTTTTTTGGTTTTCTTCACCACTATTGACCTCAATCAATATGGGCATTATTTTATTTCGTTTCTCGCACCATTTCTCTATCTCCTTGGCCAATCTGAGGGAGTCGACAGATTCGATCATATCAAAGATATCAATGACCTTTTTAACCTTATTCCTCTGTAAATGTCCAATGAAATGCCATTCGGCCTTTTCCGTTACTTCATTCATTACACCTAAGGCATCGTTGAGGTAATTTTCGCCTATAATTTTAATGCCACCTTTTATTGCCTCAGATATTTCATCAGCGTTTCTTTCTTTAGCGGCTGCAAGTAGTTCTACGCCTTCTGGGAGCTCATTAAGCAAACGTTTAATATTTTCCTTTATCATTTTGCACCCCTTGATCTTGTTGTTGGCTAACTAAAAACTCAATTTTTAATAAACCTCCATGCCCTTCGGCCACAACGAAGAATGAAAGTAGTTGAATGGTCAAGTAGTTGAGTGGTTGAGTATAACGACCTTAATTTTAGGCACTTTTGGCAATTTAGTTGACTTTAGGCACTTTCATATAAAATAAGGGAGGAAGTCATTCCAATGGGTAAAATTACTGTTTCAAGGCATCCATTATAGTAACAAGTTGAAGATTTAGATATCTTTCCAGGCTGAGGCGATGTTTGAAATGCCACCGCTTAAGGATCCACATATGTGCCATAATAATGATATTGTAGGCCATTAAATCTACATCCACCCTTTTAAAGATGCCATATTCGATACCTTCCCTGATTATTTTTGCGAAAATATTGCTTATATCTACTTCAAGCTGCATTATGCGTGACTTGGTTGGCTTATCAAGGGAATTGGATTTTTGGTAGATTAAAATAGCCTTCTCTCTTTGCTGATCAAGCACTTTAAAATAAATATTCACTGCAATAGCCAACTTCTCTTGGGGGTCATCAATTCCCTTAATCATCATAATGAGGTTGTCTTGAAACATCTTAAGGACATCTTCCATTATCATTCCCATAATTTCCGACTTATTCCTTATGTAGCTGTGGGTTACTGGCAGGCTTACACCTGCCATTTCAGAGATTTCCTCAATGGAGGTAGCGTTAAAACCCTTTTGAGCATAAAGAATACTTGCTGCATCTATGATTTTCTTTCTCACCTTATCCGGAGATGTGATTTGATCAAGAACTGTGAGTATATGTCTTGAACTATCCATATTTATTTCTCCTTTAAAAGATTTATTTTTATGATATGCCTAACTATCAATGAATATCAGGACATTTGTCCAAAGTTTATGAAGCGCATGCCCTTATTCCAATTATGACTGCCAATAGTCCACAGAAGGGAAAAGCTTTTTGTCTGTATGTGGTAAGAATAGGGACGCTATGTATTCATCCATATATGGTAGATATGTAGATAGCTCGATATTAGTCATCATATTTGCTATATCTGCTGTATGCTCAAATGCAGTCTTAGATAAGAGGGCCATCCTGGCACCTATAAGAGAACTGTTTCCAACAAACTGGATCTTTTTTGGATCAATATCTGGTAATAGACCTATAGAGATAGACTTAGATATATTTAGATAGTTTCCAAAACCACCGGCCACAAAAAATGTATCTATCGCATTGAACGCTATGCCAACATAATCTGTTAACGACTTAATAGCGGCAAATACAGCGCCTTTTGATCTGATAAGATTAGTGATATCTGACTCTTTCAAGGTTATATCATCCCCTGATTCTGTTTCGTTTGCAAAGGCCACAATAAATTGAGGCTCGTCATCTTTTACTATTATCCTATCATTCTTTGTGGACATATTAAAGTGTCCTTGTTGGTCAATGATCCCATTTTTAACAAGCTCATAGATGCAGTCAATAAGCCCGGAGCCACATATTCCTCTCGGCTTGGCCCTTTGAATAGTCCGATACTGAACCATACTATTCTTTATTTCTATCTTTTGTATGGCGCCCCGGATAGCCCTCATGCCGCAGCTAACACCCCCACCCTCAAAGGCAGGTCCGGCCGATGCAGAGCAACAGACAATCCAATCATTATTTCCAAGGGCAATTTCTCCATTGGTGCCAATATCTATCAGAACCTTTATCTCTGGCTTTTCTGCTATGCCGCATGCCAGGACACCGGAAACTATGTCACCGCCGACATAACTGGCTACATCGGGAAGTGTCTCTAATATGCCCTCCGGGTATATATCTATATCTATTTCTCTGGCCTTTATCTGGGGAAAGGAATGAGTCGTTGGAACATAAGGGGCGAGTCGAATCGAGCATGGCATTAGCCCTAAAAGAAAATGACTCATTGTTGTATTTCCAGCGGCAACAATGGCAGTGATGTCCTTACGATCTATTCCATGCTTATCAGTTAGGCTTGTTATAAGATCATTAATATTTTTAACTATTGACTTATGAAGCTCCTGAAGTCCTTGTTCCTTGCCGCATGCAAAGGCAATCCTTGTAATAACATCTTCACCATAATTGGATTGAAGATTATGGGTACCCTCACCGCCAATCACCTTACCTGATTGTAAATGCAGCAGTTGAGCAACAACTGTTGTTGTGCCTACATCGATGGCCAGTCCATAATTATTATCATTGGTATCTCCAGTATCTATTTCTAATATTTTCCACCCATTATTTTGCCTGGCAATCGTGGCTGTAACCTTCCAGCCGCTATTTCGTAATTTACTCCCGAGTTCTCTCAGGCAGCCCAGAGACCTCTCATATGCATTATATTTGGTCTTCCTTTTTAGTTCCCTTATAATTCTATCGCTATCAGCTATATTGTCTTCATTAGATGGCTCTTGTAGTTCCATATATAGCTTTTGCACAAGGGGTTCAAAATGAGCTGATTCTACAGATGCAGCCTCAGAAACAAATGAGTCTGTTAAGAGGATCTGTTCTGCTTCCAGTCGGGATTCAGGTGGAATGACAACCTCAAGGTTATCTTGAACCCTGGTCTGGCATGCTAGCACATAAGAATCATCGATTTCTTCTTTAGTAAGTAAGGCAATAGCATGTTTGTCTGCCTTTGCCTTACCATTTATGACCTGAACACGACACTTACCGCATACACCTTTCCCTCCGCAAATAGTGTTCACATAGACACCGGCCTTTCCTGCTGCCTGCATCAATGTAGTGTTTTCCTCGACTTCAATATCTTTGCCATCTGGAAGAAAGGTTACCTTAAATTTCCTCATAAATTACCTTCTCCATTTTTAGATTATCCCTGATTTTTACTGCCTTTTATCGGTTTTTCAAGATTATTTTAGGTAACTTCTCAATAAGTTGGGGCAGCAGCTTAAAAATGCTGCATTTAAGGAGCATGGGTATGTCTTTTTTTGTCTCATGCCCTATAACTGATGCTTAAGACACCCCATAAATCGGGACACCAACCGACAAGTCGCATAATAGTAAAATCCACGTTGCACGTGTGTC
>QMLT01000108.1 GCA_003646875.1 Deltaproteobacteria bacterium | reverse complement strand
TATGTGTCAATTATGATCTCTAAAATGATGGTCTCTGGTTGACTCTCAACAAATCCTTTAAAATAAGAGTAGTGAGTTTATGGAAGGATATAAAAATTGGGAACCTTCTTATTTTGCAGGCTAAAGGAAATAAAAACTGCCCTGTGCTCATCCAATACGTGAGGCAGCAAGACCAAAATCAAAGGCCTTTAAATTCGACTCCAAAAATGTCTGTTTTGTTGTCTTCGATATTGTTTCCTTAAGTATATCCTCTTTCAAAGGAATAACTCTGCTACCAACCAGTGCCCCGAGCATAACCATATTAAGGGATAAAGGATTTCCAGCCTTTGCTGCCAGCTCGTCACCATCAAAAGCTATTAACAAGGAAACATTATCTCTGATTATATCAAGAGATTTATCAATATCAGGATAAACTCCCTGACCGATTACTACAGTAAAAGGAGGAAGAGGATGAATATTGGTGATAACTACGGTATCCTTGTTGCATTTGTTCAATGCCCTCAATGTCTCTGATGGCTCGAAGCCAATCAAAATATCCGCTTCACCCTTTGAAACAATTGGGCTCTTTGCTCCCATAATAAGGGCTGATTCAACAATACCACCTCTCTGAGCCATTCCGTGAATTTCACTTACTACCGCAGGAATCCCAGCAGATATGCAGGCTTCACCAAGAAGTCTTGATGCAAGAAGATTTCCCTGACCTCCAACACCAACAAAGACTATTCGTTTTGTTTCCATAGTTAGTTCCTTTGACAATTGAAAATCGGAAATTGAAAATTGAAAATTTATGCCGGCTTCTTCAATGGGAGAATAGCATTCTCAGGACAGACCTGTGCACAAACAGCGCAGCCAATACAAAGGCTCTCGTTTATCATTGTCTTATTATCAGCAATATACATTGCCGGACATGCCAAGTGATTTATGCAATCGAGATGTTGCTTACATTTATCTTGATTAACATAGAATGGCCTCGCCTTTTTTGCTTTTTGAATTGCCCTTGCATAGAGAGGACAAATCTCTTTTGATATTATAACCGAGATACCATCAAAATCTTTTGATGCCTGCGCCGCAGCAATGCTCTTTTTCACCTGAAGGGGATTAACTACCTGCACATGCTCTACCCCGCAACCCCTTACTATCGATTCAATGGAAAGCTGCGTGGTATCAACACCCATAGGGGTTGTATCTACACCCGGGTGAGGTTGATGCCCTGTCATAGCAGTTGTGCCATTGTCAAGGATTACCAGGGTAAAATTGTGATTATTATGAACAGCATTTATCAAAGCAGGTATGCCTGCATGGAAAAAGGTTGAATCCCCTATAAACGAGACAACCTTCTGATCCGTGGCCGCTTCAATGCCACAGGCAGAACCTATTGATCCACCCATACATATAACAAGATCGGCCATAGATAGGGGAGGAAGCACACCCAGGGTATAGCATCCAATATCTGATGGATAAATGGCATCCGGGCCATACACCTTCTTTATCGCATAGTACATGGCCCTATGGGGACATCCAGCACAGAGATTTGGTGGCCTACCTGGAAGTTCAGATAAAGCGCTGACGTCCACCATCGCTGGAGATGTATCAGGTACATTGAAATATGATGCAATAGTCTTACGTACAAGCCCTGGATCGTATTCATACAGCCTTGGGAAAAGATTATTCCCCTTTCCCTTAATGGGCATACTTATTCCCTTTGATTGAGCAATCGACCTGATTTCGTTTTCCATTACTGGCTCAAGTTCTTCGACTACCAGTACTTTTTCCACATTGCTAAGGAATTTCTCTATCATTTTTTCCGGCATGGGGTAGGAAAAACCGAGCCTGAGGATAGTCACTTTATCACCTATTCCAAGATCATTAATTGCATCCTGCACATAGTTCATGCTCACGCCATTGGTCACTATGCCCCATTTTCCACTGCCAATAATCTGATTATATTTTGACTTTTCCGAAAGCTCCAATGCTTGATCATATTTTTCTACCAAAATCTTATGCAAATTTCTGGAAACAGCAGGAATTGCCACGAAATGAAAGGGGTCTTTTTTAAAGAAACCTTTGGATTGTATGGGCTTGATTGAACCAAATCTTACCGCTCCTCTGAGGTGATTGAGCCTGGTTGTAGTCCTTAGAATAACCGGTAACTTCAATTGCTCTGAGATATCAAATGCAGCAACAGTCATATCCTTCATCTCCTGAGCATTTGTAGGCTCTATCATGGGAAGCCCTGACAGGCGCGCATAGTATCTATTATCCTGCTCATTCTGGCTTGAAAACAAAAAGGGATCATCAGCATTTATCACAACCATACCTGCGTTTACACCAAGATAGGCCATGGTCATAAGGGAATCAGAGGCAACATTCATCCCCACATGCTTCATGGTGACTATGCTTCTGACACCTGAAATAGCTGCGCCTGCTGCAACTTCTAATGCCACCTTTTCATTGGTGGAATACTCAAAATAGAATCCAGCTTCTTTAAACATGGCGAAAAAAGTATCTGGTATCTCAGAGGATGGGGTGCCTGGATAACAGCTTGCAACCCCAACACCTGCCTCAATAGCGCCCCTTGCAATTGCCTCGTTACCTAATAACAACATCTCTGTGTCTGGCGAATCAATAAGTAGTTTATGCATATCTCAACCTTTACTTAAGGTTAACAATTTTTTGTATCAGAATTTCTATCAATGGCGGAACATCAATAGGCTTTTTGTGGCAATTAGGGCGAACTCCTTAAGTTTTTAGCTACAATTTAGCTATTTTATAACTTTTACAAAACCATACTGTCAAGAAAAATTTTCGTTTCCTTTTCCATAGATTTCTCTTAATTTTGGTTTCTCTATCTTGCCAGTGGGATTCCGGGGCACATCGCCAAAGACTATCTTTCGAGGCCTCTTATATCTTGGTAACGCTTGACAAAATTCATTTACTTCATCTTCTGTCATCTCCTTTCCAGGCTTAACTTTGATGATAGCCAATGTAATCTCACCAAGCCGTTCATCAGGTATCCCAATAACCGCAGAATCTTGAATTTTTTCATTATTTGCAAGAAAATCCTCAATCTCTACTGGAAATATATTTTCTCCTCCAGTAATTATAACATCCTTTTTTCTGTCCACCAGCCATATAAAACCATCCTCATCTATTCTGGCCATATCCCCTGTTAAAAGCCAACCCTTAAAAAGGGCGCTGGCTGTTGCCTCAGGATTCTTATAATACTCTTTCATCACGCCAGGCCCTTTTACCATAAGCTCACCGGGTTGTCCTTGAGCAACACTGTTACGACTTTCATCCACCACCTGGCATTCCCAATCAAAGCCAGGCACACCAATGGACCCAACCTTGTGGATATTTTCTATTCCAAGATGGACACATCCAGGCCCGGTAGTTTCACTTAAACCATAATTGGTATCATAGTCATGATTGGGAAATACCTTTTTCCAGTTCTTTATTAAACTTGGCGGGACTGGCTGGGCGCCAATATGCATCAATCTCCACTGATGTAATGTATAATCAGCAAGTTTTACATCCCCATTTTCTATTGCCGTAAGAATATCCTGGGCCCATGGCACCAGCAGCCAGACAATAGTCACCTTCTCTTCTGATACAGCCTCCAAGATCCATTCAGGTCTTATGCCTTTAAGAATAACTGCCTTTGAGCCAACAATAAAACTGCCAAACCAATGCATCTTAGCGCCAGTATGATACAGGGGTGGAATTAGTAAAAAATTATCCTGATGTGTCTGATTGTGATGGCGATTCTCAATGATACAGGCGGCCTCAAGGTTTCTGTGGGTCAAAAGTATTGGTTTTGGTGTGCCAGTGGTGCCAGAGGTAAAATAAAGGCCTGCCTCATCTTCAATGCCTATTTCAACATCAGGATTTACAGGAGAATTCGTGTTTAAAACATCCTCATATTTTTCCGCATAATCAGGCCTCATCTCATCTGGCCCTACAAAGATATAATCCTTTATAGTAGAAAGTTCTCCCTTAATCTCTGTAACCCTATCTATGAATTCCTCTCCAAAAATCATGGCCTTGCCTTCAGCAATTCCAGCACATAGTTTTATCTCCTGAGCAGAAAACCTGAAATTCAACGGCACTACCCAGGCCCCGGTCCTTAAAATTCCAAAATAGGCAGGGAGCCACTCAATACAGTTCATCATCAGATGAATAACCTTGTCACCCTTTTTAATTCCTTTTGCTATCAGTCCATTTGCTAATCGGTTGGCCTGCTCATCAAATTCTTTCCATGTTATTTCTACCCTTCTGTCTTTTGCGGGCTCTCGTTCAATAAGGGCAACCTCATTTCCATACATTCTCGCATTCCGTGCTAAAATATCCCCTATAAGCATCTTTTATCCTCCTGAACTAATTTTTTTCTTTTTTTCTTGACAAAAATATCTTATATTAATAGTCAATGTTTAGATTATAGCTATAAAATAGCTATAAAACAATTATATATCAAAAAGTCAAGGCTATCTTCATGAGAGCGATCTCTACATGGCCGAAAAAATACCTTCCGGATGATCCTTATAACATAAACAATCCTTTACAAGATAATTATTCAATAAATAAATATATCTATAAAAACACAATAGTTACTCAAATATGGTTAAAGGGGTAAGATGGTAGCCTTTATGTTTACCGTTTTAGGCAGGGTATCATTATAATTAATAATTTAAAAAGGGGAGGAATTATTATGCGAAAGTTATTTTTTTTAGTACTTATTGTAGGGGTTGTTTGTTTTGGCTTGGGCAACTTTGCATGGGCCAAACCAATAAAGGTAGGGGCGATAATCAACCTGACAGGGCCGGCATCTACCTGGGGTCAGTTCCATGCCAAAGGCCATAAAGACTACTTCAGATATGTAAACGAGGTAAAGGGAGGGGTTGCAGGTAACAAGATAGATCTAACTGTTGTTGACAGTGCCTATAAGATACCTGAGGCAGTTAAATATGTCAAAAAGTTTTGCACCTTGGATAAGATGGATATGATAGCCACATGGAGTACAGGATCTGGCCTGATGTCAAAACCACTAATACAGAAGTATAAGACTCCCACTATAAATTATTCTACTGGTCAAGCAATCCTCAAACCTCCTATAGACTATATGTACCTGCCTTTTGGCAGTTACATCTTGGATTCCTATGCAGTGTTGGAATATATCCGTACCATCCATGAAGGAAAAGAGCCCCCCAAGGTTGCGCTCCTGACTTACAACAATTCCTATGGAAAGACCATTCATGCGCCGAGCAAGCAATATGCTGCCAGGCATGGCATAAACATTGTAGATATAGAATATTTTCCTCCAAAGGCAGTTGATCTCACCACTGAACTTTTACGGATTAAGAAAGCAGGCGCTGAATATATATTTGTCCAGATTCTTCCAGCCCATATTCCTCTGGCTCTTAAATCTGCGGATATGATTAATTATGATGTCCCCTTCTTTGGAACATGGACAGCCACTGATCCGAGTCTTTTCAAAAGAGGCAAGGGCCTGATCAGAGATCGCCTTTTTATGCAATTCATGGGGAGCCTGCCTGGTGATGGGACACCTGGGATGAAACTCTTCGAAACATTATGGAAGCGATACAAGACAGTAACCAAATTTGATGCCTCCTACTGGGAAGGGGTTTCCATAGCCATGATTATGGAAAAGGCATTTCAGAGGGCCCATGAAAAATTCGGAGAGATAAACAGTGAAACCATTAATGACGCCCTTGAGACCTTCAGAGATGAGGATTTCGGCGGTGTTGTGCCTAATGTTACCTACACGAAAACTGACCATAGCGCCTCATTTACAGGAAGGATCGTGAAGATCAACGAAGATCAAACCTTTACACCACTTACCAGCTTCTTTGTGCCTGGAAAGGAGAGGATTAAACTGTTAAAAAGGTAATAAATGAAGGCATTTAGGGGTCAGCCAAGCATCTTCGCCTCCAGACAGCCCGAAGAAAACAGGGCTGATCTGGAGGTGAAGAACCTATCGTTAAATTTCCGGGGTGTTGTAGCCCTTGATAATGTTGATGTATCAGTGCACACAGGGGAACTCTTAGCGATAATTGGCCCCAACGGTGCTGGGAAGACAAGTCTCCTTAATTGCATTACAGGGTATTATAGACCACAAAAGGCTACAATGAGTTTTAACGGACAGGATATCCTTCACATGTCAACTCATCGCCTTACAGGACTGGGCATTGGAAGAACATTTCAAAACATTGAACTGTTCCCGGGTATAAGTGTCCTTTCAAACATGCTCTTAGCCAGGCATGTCCATACCAAATATGGTGTAGGCTTAGCCTCTGTTTTTTCTCCATCGGTAAAAAAAGAAGAGGTTCGTCACCGTC
>QMLT01000107.1 GCA_003646875.1 Deltaproteobacteria bacterium | reverse complement strand
CCATTCAGTCCTCTCTTGCTTTTCACCTTCTTTACTCGTCCATTGATCCTTTGTGGCTATTCTAAAGTTAGCAACAGCAGCTCCGCTTGGTGTGTATCGTAATTCAGGATCGGCGCCGAGATAACCTATTAACATAACCTTATTTAAACTCGCCATAATTACCTCCCCCTTATAGAAAGTGTGTAGAAAAGATTTATCATATTAGAAAAAATTTTCAATATAAAACAGCTAAAATCAAGTTATTAAGGTTCATTGTTGGCTGATCTTGAACTTTGAACCCTGCCTGTCCCCCGATTTATCAGGGGAAACCTGAGTGGTTATTTATTAAATCCGAAATAACAATCTTCGCCCCTGTCTTTGATCCAATCGTGTCAGGCCTGCATCGTGAGCGCATTTCAGGGCCATTGAATATTCCTCTGTAGAGATCCTGTTATTAATATATTCATCCTGATATGCGGTACCACACGGTCTATATTGATCCATAATATTTACATATGTATTATCGGATATCTCTTTAGAGAGAAATTCCATAATATCCCTGGTTCCGGCAATCCCATGAGGCATTACAAGATGCCGCACCAGCAATCCCCTTTCAGCTATACCCTTTTTGTCTATCTTTAAATCACCTACCTGGGCATACATTTCTTTAAAGGCCTTAATTGCAATTTCTCTGTAATCCGGTGCACTGCAATATCTATCTGCCCATTTTTTATCCCAGAACTTAAAATCAGGCATATAGATATCAATAATACCATCCAGGAGCTTCAGGGTTTCCACCCTCTCATAACCACCGCTATTATATACTATTGGAATATGTAGACCATGCCCTACAGCCAGTAAAAGAGCTTCCAGTATCTGAGGAACAACATGGGTAGGGGTAACCAGGTTTATATTATGACAGCCCTTGTTTTCCAACGCTATCATTACTTTAGCTAAATCCTTTGCTTCCATCTCTATCCCCTCACCGAGATGGCTTATCTCATAGTTCTGGCAAAAAGAGCAGCGAAGATTGCAAAAGGAAAAAAAGATAGTGCCTGAGCCAAATCTGCCAACCAGTGGTGCTTCTTCTCCAAAATGTGCATTATAGCTCGCAACCTTTGCCCTTCTACCAGTTTGGCAGACCCCTTTTTCGTTATTTAAGCGGTCAACTGCACACTGTCTGGGGCAAAGGCGACATTCCTTTAACAAATCAGTGGCCTTTTCCACCCTTTTTAGAAGTTGACCTTCTTTGTATAGTTGAAGATAAGAAGGCTCATACATAATAAATAAGTGCCTAAAAGATACCTAAATTGTTTGAAACAGTTCAATTGGTTTGATTAGTTGAATTCAAGAATCAATAAAACCAACTCAACAAATAAAACTATTTAAACAGATCAAATTCTATTGCTTTGGAACACTTAAATTTATTCGCTCTTCCATCCTCTTTTTTATCTCTTTTTCAAATCCCCTATCACCAGGATGATAAAATATCTTTTTCCTGATTTTTTCAGGCAGGTACTCCTGTTTTATCTGACTTTCGGGATAATCATGGGGATAAAGATAGCCTTGAGAATAACCCATCTTTTTCATCAGCTTTGTTGGAGCATTCCTTATGTGTAGAGGCACAGGCTGGGGGCCTGATTCTTCAATCTCCTTTATTACGGATTTCTCTGCTGAATAAAGTGTGTTGCTCTTTGGGGCTGTAGCTAAATAAACGACTGCCTGGGCAAGAGAGAGTTTTGCTTCTGGCGGACCTACCCTTTCCCAGGCCTGATAGGAAGTGAGAGCTATCTCAAGGGCATAGGGGTCAGCAAGGCCAACATCCTCAGAAGCAAACCGAATAAGCCGCCTGCCTATAAAAAATGGATCTTCACCTGCCTCCAGCATCCTATAGAGCCAGTAGATAGAGGCCTGAGGATCGCTTCCTCTCATGCTCTTATGAAGCGCTGATATAAGGTTGTAATGTTCCTCACCATTTTTGTCATAGGCGAGGGATTTTTTATTCAAGGCGCGTGCAACAGTCGCCGTCGTTAATACTCTTTTATGATTTGTATCTGGTTTAATAAAATAAATAGCAGACTCCAGGTTATTAAGCGCACATCTCACATCTCCATGTGAGACACTTATGATATATTTTAAGGCATTTTCTTCAATCGTAATATTTAGATCCCCAAGCCCCCTCTTTTTATCTTTAACGGCCCTGTTCAAAATGATGGACATATCTTTAAATCCTAAAGGCTTCAAGGTCATAACCCTGGTTCTTGAAAGAAGTGGCGGTATAATTTCAAATGAGGGATTCTGGGTGGTGGCTCCGATGAGGATAATCAGTCCATTTTCGACATGGGGCAGAAAGGCATCCTGTTGTGCCTTATTAAAGCGATGAATTTCATCGACAAAGAGAATAGTCGGTTTTAGCTCATACCTAAATGTCTTTTTTGCTGAGTCAATTATTTCTCTCAACTCTTTCACCCCGGAGAGGACTGCCGAGAATGATTGAAAAGGGTAATTACTGTACTGTGCTATCAACCTTGCAATGGTTGTTTTTCCTGAACCTGGTGGCCCCCAGAATATTATTGAAAACAGATTGCCTGTCTCGAGTGACCTTCTTAATGGTCTTGATGGGCCGAGAATGTGATCCTGGCCTAAGACTTCTTCAATCCTTTCCGGTCGCATCCGGGTTGCGAGGGGTATTGTTTTGAGATCCATCATTTTGTGCTGTCGGCATTATAATTGAACAAGTTCGTTCACAAGATTGACTGTTTTATCTATGTAAAGAGGTACACTAAAAACGAGATCTACACCGGCTTTCTTAGCCTCCAGAGTATCCAGTTTCCGATCCCATCCTTTAATAAGCATAACAGGTGTTCTTTGACTGATTTTCTTGATTCTTTTTGCCACGCTCAAACTGCCTGTCCCAGGCAGGGGAATATCAATTATAACCAGGTCAAATTTTCCCTTGCCCTTTTCAAATTTTTTTATCCCGTCAAAACCGACTGAACAGGTAACTACAGCATGTCCTTTAGCCCTCAATATCCTGGCCAATATATGCCTGATAACATAATCATAGACAATAACAAGGATGGTGGTCTCTTTTGTTTTCCTTTTTGCTAACTCTTTCATGAATAAATTCTCACTATGCCCCACTTTAAAACAGACGATTCGTAAGTTTTTAACAACTCCTCAGAATTGAGTTCTGGGCCTGCATAGGGAGGAGCTCCGATTGGGCGAAGGCCTTGAGTCCTCAAATCTGTTATAAACCAACACCCGCGACCGAATTCTTGCACGAGGGACAATGTCCATCCTCTATTATATTTTTAAATATCGAATAGCCCCATCTTTCAATCAATAGCTCCCCGCATTTGTAACAATATGTATTTTCATTTCCCCTTCCAGGCACATTTCCCTCAAAAACATAATGGAGACCGGCCTCTATGCCTATTTCTCTCGCCATATGCAATGTTTCTACCGGTGTGCGTGGTAGGGTTGTTAATTTATATGTTGGATAGAATTGTGAGATGTGCCAGGGAATATCTTTATCTACATCTCTTATAAACTCGGCTATCTGTTGTAACTCTTCCTTGGTATCATTAAGTGTCGGAATAATAAGGGTTGTTACCTCAACCCATATTCCCAGTTCTTTCGCGAGTTTAATGTTTTCCAGAACCGGCTTCAATCGGCCTCCGCATATCTCTTTGTAAAACGAATCAGTAAAGCCCTTTAAATCAATATTGATACCATCAAGGTAAGGTGAGATCTCACTCAAGGCCTCGGGGGTCATAAACCCATTACTCACAAAGATGTTTTTAATGCCCTTCTGGCATGCTATCTTTGCTGTATCATAGGCAAGCTCGAAAAATATAGTAGGCTCTGTATACGTATAGGCAATTGATTTACAACCAGAACGCTCTGCCTCCTTTACTATTTCCTCTGGAGAAGTCTTTTCGCCAGCAATGTATCCCTTTTTCTGCCTTGGCAATTGGGATATATCAAAATTCTGGCAATGCCTGCATGTGAAGTTACATCCAACAGTGGCAATAGAATAGGCCATGCAACACGGATTGAATTGGAAGAGGGGCTTTTTTTCAATAGGATCAATATGTGATGCCACGATCCTGTCATAGACAAGGCTAAAAAGACATCCATCAATATTTTGCCTCACCCCACAGATGCCATAACCCCCATCCTTTATAGTACATCGGTGGTTGCAAAGGTTGCACGTTACCCTATTGTCAGAGAGCCTTTCATAGAGCATTGCCTCTTTCATAATTCTTACTTTCCCTTAAATGTAATATAAGCCTTCACTGCTCATGGTTCTAATGTAACTTTATAAATAAATCCTTCGCAATTATACAATAATTTTATAAAAAGACATAATATTTTCAGGTTACTGTGACAATATATGGGTAGCAAGATATGCCTTTATTTTCATTGTTGACGTAACTTTTTAGAGTTGGTAGATCAATGATCATGAGAAGTCATTCTAAAAAAATTATGCTAATAAACTTTTTGGTTTATTTCGCCTTCCGTTTATTTCTGTTGGTGATCTATCTTATGCCTTTTAGGCTAGTTGCTCTTCTTGGCAGCTTTTTAGGGAAGACATATTACCTTATTGATAGGACCCGGCGCAGATTTGCTAATGCCAATATATCCGTAGTTTTTGGAAGGAAGCTGGATAATAAAAAAAGGGAAATCCTTGGCAGAGAAAGTTGTGCACATCTGGCCATGTCTATTTTTGACCTTTTGAAATTAAACAAAATAATTACCCCTGAAAACTATCATGAATATATTGAGATTACAGGATCTTCAAATCTAATGAAATCAATAAAAAGGGGCAAGGGCACAATCGCAGTCACAGGACATTTTGGAAATTTTTACCTCTTTACATATCTCTCCTACCTCGATATTCCTCCTATGGCTGCTGTGATAAGGGAGTTAGATAACCCCTACCTGGAACGTCTTCTGGCCTCCATTTTTAATAAGCTTGACGTAACCATTGAGCGGCCTGATGGGGCGATAAGCAACATGCACTATTTGCTTCTAAAAAATGCTATTGTCGTAACCCTTGCTGATCAGAAGGCAGGTGGCAACCCAAGGGTTGGTAGGCACGGCGTTGTGGTTGATTTTTTTGGTATTCCATCCCAGACACATATAACAGCTCCGCTTCTTGCAAGGCGGACAGGGGCCAGCATAGTGCCCTTATTTGTAATACGAGAGGGACCGGGAAGATATAGAATAGAGATAAATGAACCCCTAAAACCGGTGCGTACGTCTGACGAGGCAAGTGATCTAAAGAAAAATACTCGCAAGATAAATCAAATTTTTGAGTCTTATATCACAAAATATCCCAACCATTGGCTTTGGCTGCACCGAAGATGGAAGGATATACTTGGTCTGGAAGACCTCTATAACACCAACACTCCTCTTAGATTGGTAGAGAATTTCAGGCGCAGATTAGAAATTAGATAGAGGCAGAAGTTTTATAATGGGTATAAAAGAATTACAGAAAGAAATAAGAGGACTTCTTAAGAAAAAAAATGCCATCCTGTTAGTCCATAATTATGAAAGGCCGGAGATACAGGATATAGCTGATTTAACTGGAGATTCCTTAGGATTATCAATTGAGGCGTCTAAAACAAATGCCGAAATAATAGTTTTCTGTGGCGTTCATTTTATGGCAGAGACAGCCTCTATTGTATGCCCAGACAAGACAGTGCTCCTGCCAGTTATATCGGCTGGCTGTCCTATGGCCGATATGATAACCGCCCAGGCATTAATCAAGAAAAAAAAGGAGTTACCTGGTATTCCGGTAGTCAGTTATGTCAATTCCCCTGCCTCAGTTAAGGCAGAAAGTGATATCTGCTGCACATCAGCCAATGCTATACAAGTGATTAAATCCCTTGTTAACGACAATACTATACTTATGACTCCTGATAGAAACCTCGCCCAATATACCCAGAGATACACCAATAAGAAGATAATTTATTGGGAAGGATTCTGCCCTTACCACGATGCATTGACACCCGAGCAGGTAAAAAGAGTTAAGAATGACTATCCTGAGGCGCTGTTTTTGGCACATCCTGAGTGCAGACCGGAAGTGATTGACCTTGCAGATGAGGCCAAGAGCACCTCGGGAATGCTTGATTATGTAAGAAAATCTCAACATATGGAGTTTATCATAGGCACAGAAACCGGGATAATTCATACCCTGAAAACCCAGAATCCGGATAAGGAATTTATTCCTGCTGATGAAAAGATGATCTGCACAGATATGAAAAAGATTCACCTAACAGATATAGTAAATTCTCTTTTACATATTTCTCCAGTTATAAAGGTAGCAGAAGGCATAAGGGTAAGGGCGATAAAGGCAATAGAGAGAATG
>QMLT01000106.1 GCA_003646875.1 Deltaproteobacteria bacterium | reverse complement strand
TCCTGGGAGACCACAAGGAGGCCAAGGGGGTGTTCGACCTGATGAACTCCCCAAGACCGCCAGCGATAATCCCTTCTTTTTCAAGATAAAGGCCGTTGACACATCCGGAAACGAGAGCGGGTTTTCCAATGTCGTGAAGGTCAAACTGCCGGACGTAACGCCACCCATCGCGCCAGTATTCAAGACATTTCAGGTTAAGGAGGGAATGATCGAACTCTCCTGGTACCCCAATACCGAATCGGATGTGGCGGGTTACAGGCTGTATCGCACCAAAGCGGGCGATGAATCCGACAAGCAAGTGAAATTGAACAAGGCATTAATTGCCAAGGATGAGCGCTCCTTTACCGACGAGGGCCTGGTGGCCGGACAAAAATATATCTATGAGCTTGAGGCCGTTGACACAAGCAAGAATGTTTCACTTCCGTCCCGCCCGCTTGTTGCATCGACCTTTGACAAGACCCCGCCGCCTGCACCAGAGGGTCTCCGCGCTGCACCTCTCAAGGATGGAAAGGGCATCATGCTCACGTGGAAAATGCCGAAAGCAAAGGATCTCAAAGGGGTGGTGCTGTATCGGGCCACAAAAGAAAACGGAACCTTTTATCCTATAACCGGTCTTATAAAACAAAAAAGCCATGTGGATGCAAAAGTTCGCAAGGCCAGGGAATACTATTACAGGCTTGCGGCGTTTGACGGATCGAACAACAAGTCAGATTATTCAAGACCGGTGAAGGTTACGTTAAAAGCTCAATAGGATGGAGAGAATAAGAATACAGGTCCTTTGAGAACTGAAATCACAGAGGATTAAAGGTGAAATTCGCTGTATTCTTGTCCGAATTCTCTGGTGATTCAAATGGATGGGCAGGTTCTATGAGTTCAAGTTCTATTGTTCTGAACCAGGAGTATACCCATAGCCCTAATTCAAAGAAAATCCACGTCAACCCTGCAAAAAAAATGCAGAAAAAAGGGGCCATCAGCAAAGAAGCCACCAGTCCCATTGCTCCCGTAACAGGCTCATAGTTCCATCTCACGGTATGTGCTCCGAACAGGCTGGCAATACCACAGATGATGATAAAAATAGCCATCGGTACGGAGATGCCAATAAACAATAGCTTAAATAGGGATTTGCCGGATAGCCGTTTAGCTCTTATCTTCATATTTACACCTGCGTGGTTTTAGCCCCTTCGTATTTTAAGACTGCAAGGAAATTTTCTTTTGCATTATCAATTATTGTCTTCATGATACCTTGATACCCTTAATGGTATTCTTGTCAAGATACATTTTCCAGCAATTTTAATTATCTGCGCCTAATTGCACATGCCAGAGAAATGCTTTCCACTTAGTCCTTAACTCGTATTATCTGTCCTGGTTTGAAATCTCCTTCTTTAATAGGCTCGGCAAAGGAATGGTGTTGTTGTATGCTCACAATTTTTATTTCTCCCGCCTTTGGGCCTGGCAACTGATATGTTTGATTATTAAAAGATGTGATATATTCGCCTTTACTGAAGACTTCAAGCACAACACCTGGCCTAAGCCCTGCGTCGCTGCCTGCGTTGATAATAATCTCTTTTGTATGTATAGCAACTATTCTGCCTGTCCAGGGTTTCTGATTAAGTGAAATACTGGCAGCATTTGCTGCTTCCTTGAGGATATGCGGAAGGCATTCCTTGAGAGCCTTTTGTTTTGTTTCTGTATTGCCACCTTTTATCCTTTCTTCAGTGGTTTCTTCACCTGATAGGGCAGTGTTATCAGCTATCTCTTTGCTTAAAAGTATTGTTTCACTGTTAATATCTAATATATCTATATCCATTGATACTGTAACCCTCCAGGCCTTTTTTCTAAATGGCCATATTCCTGATTCCCCCGGGTTTAGCTCTATTGGGTTGAGGGTTTCAAAGATAATGGCGTTTATGCCTCTCTCTTTGGCCTCTTGCAGTAATTCAGGATCAATTGATTTTCCTGGCGTAAAGGGGCGAAATTTTTTCGTTTTATTGATAGGGCAAAGATTGAAAAATCCAGTTTTTTGTAAATGTTTGGTTAACTCCTCGCTTATGGTGTCTATTGATTCATGTAAATTTATCCCGGTAAGATCAGTAGCAGGCATAACCATAACCCTTTTCTTTGGCCAATCATTGTCTGTTAGTGATTGTGAGGTGAATAATGTCCTCATTCCACACCCAGCAATGAGCAAAATAATTGCAGTGAGAAAGATATAAAATCTTTTCATGTAAAAATAGTCTCCTATCTATGCCAATATCAATTTTGACTTATTTTATAAGCCCAGATTTCAAAATCCAAATACCAAATCAATTCCAAATTACAAATCTCAAGATTTTTCTCATTTGGCATTTTTAGTTCAATATCTCCAAACTTCTTTGTAACCGAATGTCATGAAGTTTTCATTATAAGGTCTATATTAATATGCACATCAGAATATTATTCTAAAGGATTCAAACTCTCCAGTATAATCTTCCTTGATTTCATGGACCATTGTTACTCGTGCAGCCGGAGGACCATGATGACACCACTCTATTAATTTTTCCACATCTTGTCTTGAACCTTCTGCAATGAGTTCAACACTGCCGTCGAAACGGTTTTTTACCCAACCGGTAATATTTAATCTGGCTGCCTCGTTTCTTGTTGAATCTCTAAACCAGACGCCCTGCACCCTTCCTTCAATGATGAGATGTGCCCTGATATTATCCATAGTTATTCCTGTCCCGCTATTGTTAAAAATTCTTCTTCACTTAAGATAGGTACAGACAAATCTTTTGCCCTGGCAAGTTTGGATCCTGGTGATTTACCTACAACGAGGTAATCTGTTTTACTGGTTATTGATGCAGACACGTTTCCCTTCTTTTCTTCAATAAGTTTTTTGGCCTCAGCGCGTGTGAGAGTTGATAGGGCGCCAGTCAGAACAAACAATTTCCCGGAAAAGGGGTGCTCTTTAAAAAGTTCCTTTTCTAATGGCATTTCTTCAATAGTTATTCCTGCCTCAAAGAGGCGGTTAATGAAGGAGATGTTTTTATTATTAGAAAAATAAGAAAGGATGCTATCCGCTATCTCTGGGCCTATTTCCTTAATGGATAGCAGATCTTCCTTATCTGCATTTTGAAGGCTGTCGAATCTCCTGAATTTTTTCGCAAGAACTGTGGCTACATGTTCGCCTACATGCCGTATACCCAGGGAATAGATAAATCTTGACAATGTAGTTTTTTTACTATTGTTAATAGCAGTAAGTATATTATTGGCCAACTTTTCAGCCATTTTATCCAGAGGAACAAGATCTTCCAGGGTGAGGTGATAGATATCGGCGGCATCTTTTATCCGCCCCAAGCCGACCAGTTGATCTACTAATTTATCCCCAAGTCCATCGATATCCATAGCATCCTTGGATACAAAGTGTTTGATTCCCCCTGTTACCTGGGCCGGACATCCTGGATTGGCGCATCGTATCACTACCTCATCATCTGGTGGCGCAAGCTGAGATCCGCATACAGGGCATCTATCCGGCATATGGAATGGTTTTTCTTTGCCTGTTCTTTTTGCCTTTATTACTTTGACTACTTCTGGAATAACATCCCCAGCCCGTTGAATAATAACGGTATCTCCTTCTTTGATATCTTTCCTTTTAATCTCCTCCTGGTTATGCAAGGTGGCCCTGCTTACATTTACCCCGCCTACCTCTACCGGTTTCAAGTGTGCTACAGGCGTGAGGGCGCCAGTTCTTCCTACTTGCACATCGATCGAATAAATTTTGGTTGTTGCCTGGGTTGGTTCAAATTTATAAGCCAGGGCCCATCGAGGGCTTCTTGATTTTTCTCCCAGGTTTTTTTGCATCTCAAGAGAGTTTACCTTGATGACTGCCCCATCGATCTCGTAGGGAAGGTCATGCTTTATGTCCTCTAAATATCGACAGTGGCCAATGGCTTCATCTATATTTGCACATTCCTTGATGTGCTCTGTATTTACCCTTAGACCCCATGATTTAAGGGTGGTTAGTAATTCAATCTGGGAGGCAAATTCCCATCCTGACACAAGCCCTATCCCATAAGAGAAGAACATCAGGGGCCGCCTGGCTGTTATATGTGGATCAAGTTGCCTCACAGAGCCGGCAGCAGCATTTCTAGGGTTTGCAAAAAGTGCTTCGCCTTGTTTTTCTCTTTCTTTATTTAATTGCTGAAAGGCCTTTTTTTCCATATATATCTCGCCCCTGACCTCTATATGTTCAGGAAGTTTTAGACTATCCTGGGGTGAAAGAAGCCGTAATGGGATGGATTTGATAGTCTTTGCGTTAGAGGTTATATCTTCTCCAATATAACCATCTCCCCTTGTTGATGCAGTTTTAAGAATACTATTGTCGTAGATAAGTTCAACTGCAAGACCATCCAACTTTGGTTCCACAGTGTAGGTAATAGTATTAGTGTATTCCAATAATCTTCTGATCCTTTTCTCAAATTCCTTAACATCTTTCTCAGAAAAACCATTTTCCAGGCTCAGCATGGGGACACTGTGCCTCACAGGGTTAAAACCACCTTCAATAGGCGCTCCTACCCTTTGACTGGGGGATTCTGGAACGATCAATTCCGGGTATTTATTTTCTATGTGAAGGAGACGTTGGAGAAGGTGATCATATTCAGCATCTGAGACTTCAGGATCATCAAGGATATAATACCGATAGTTGTGATAATCTATCTTCTCTCTCAGCGCTGTTAATTCAATTTTTGCCTTTTCTATCTCCTGCATAGATATCTCTTTCTGTAACCGTTCACGGGTTTCCCGATAAAATCGGGATTTAGCGTTCAAAGGTTGAGTTCCGTCTCCTTAAAACTTGAAAGCTTGTTTTCAACAATCCATTGGTTTCGGATGGTTATTGACTTAACCCTAAACCTTGAACCTATAACTTTGTGGACGCATATCTCTTCAATTCCCATTGTAGCGGCAATTAATAGTTGTCCCTTGATTGTTGTGTTTAAGGGCTTTCAATGGCTAACTACTCATATTTTCATCCATACACAGGCTGAGAAGCAGGCGCCCAGCATCTCTGCTTGCCTTTTTTAGCTTGTTGAGTCCAAACCCGTGATGCCATTTAAGAGAAGAAAGCTCATCAGATACAATTAACAATCCTGCCAATTGTATTGAACGATAGATGGCCACATGTATAAGGGCGGACATTTCCATTTCAACAGCAAGATATCCACTTTTCCCATACGCCGTAACCTTTTCTGCGGTTTCACGATAAAGGGCGTCTGTTGTCCAGACTGGACCTTGTTTAAAAGGAAGATTGGCCTTTTGCAACGCATCTTCAAGCCTTTTGTTTAGAAAGGGAGTTGTCTGCTTTTTCTTTTTATTCACAGGATAATGCGCGGAGGTGCCTTCTTCAGAAAGAGCGGTAGTAGGAATTATCAGGTCGCCTATTGTAATATTTTGCTGCAATGAACCACACCACCCTAATATCCAGATTCTCTTTGCACCTAAGGCTATAAGTTTTTCCATGACAATCGCCCCTTGGGGTGCCCCAAGGAGAGGTCCTGCCAATCCACAAGGGAGGCCTTTACCCTTTTTGATTATAAAGAGTTTAAATGGAGTAGCTTTTCCTTTATTTACCCTTTCAGCATGACTCAAATCAACTATGTATTGAAGTGCTGAGGGAATCGCAATCATAATACCATCCGGACCAAGAAGAGGTTCCCCTTTTTCCTTTGTCGGTTTAATTACCACATTGCTATCACTTTTATAAGAGTCGCCTTTTTCCATACTGTAATCAATTTTAAAACCAATTAGCGCCTGACCGATAACATAAAATTACATATTTTTCAACCTGTTACACAGAAATTTAGTAATTTCTCAGTCAGTTGGGGTAGATTAGAGAAACAAAGTAATTTTGGCCACATATTGCAAAGCGTAGGGGTTCGATCTATCCAAATAGATTAGGCCTAATGGCTATGTTCGGTGCTCCGCTTTGTTTCGTTTGACGGTTCCAGACTCGTTTCCTTGATAAAGCGTACAAGCATAGGGTCACTGTGTTCGAGTATTTTGGCGCCATCCTTCTTCCCCGCAACGTATTTTTCAAGAAACGCTATCGAGTATCGTCGGATAACATCGAATTGTTGCTCGTTACCGCTCAACAGTTTTGCCCTACGAGTATCGGAGAAACGGTTGTTGAATGAAAAGTGGCCTGCCCCCTTAATCTCCAAAAAGTACTTGGGAGCTGGTAAGTTCCGGTAGATCTTGTCCGCAATCGCCGCCATAGTTTCGCTGCCACGTAGTTGTTTTTCCTCCCGTTCTCCTAAAAACAGCATCGAGGGAACCCGAACCGTCGCAAGTTCGCTCGCTTTGAAGAGGTACCCTCCGGCACCCGTTG
>QMLT01000105.1 GCA_003646875.1 Deltaproteobacteria bacterium | reverse complement strand
ATTATATAATAATCTTGGTGACTTGGTGTCTTTGTGGCTGAACTATTAAGATTTTTCTAATTCATATCAAGATATGAAAGGGTTGATTCCCAGAATTTTATATCATTTTTTAGTCTCTGATAAAATTTGCTATTGGTAATGGCGATGCCACCTATTTCTGCTGAGGCCAGAATAAATTCTATATCTTCCTTATCATACTTTCTTTTATCTGCTGAGTAGAGCCTTAACTCTCCAATAACATATCCCTTAACAAAGATGGGGACAGATAATATTGATACAATGCCTTCTTTTATCGCCTCATCTCGGTACTGTATATGTTTATTTGCAGCAATATCTTCTATAAAAACTACCTTTCCCTTTACTACATCTGGCATACTCTTATCTGCATACAGAGGTCCTTTTTGAAGATATTTATTGCTCAACCCTCCTGAGGCAGCCATTTCTAACCTGCCAGTTGTTTCATTTACCAGGAATATGCAACATCCCTTAATATGCAAAATCTGAATAGTTTTCTTTACCACAGAACCCAGGACACCATGTGAGTTCAGATCATATAGTAGATCTCGAGTGACTTCGTGTAAAATCTTAAAAAATTCAGTAGATTTTTCAGTGTTAAAGGTTTCCTTGGTGACGGTTTTGATCCCATATTTGTTAATTCTCTTTTGATGGACAGGCTCTATGCCTCCTTTGTTGAAAAGCCTGGTAAGTTTCTCCTTCTCTTTTTCGTACATTCTGGCATTTATTATAGACAATCCAGCCATTTCACCCAGGGCAGATGCAAATTCGATTTCTTCCTCAGTAAATGACCGAGGGGAGGATGTATAGAGTCTCAACATTCCAATAACTTTGTTGTGAATCTGAACGGGCACGCTCAAAACAGAGGCAATCCCTTCTTCCGCCTTTTCTTTCCGATACTGAATCCTTGGATCGTTTTGGGCATCAATAATCAAGACTGGTTTCCCCTCTAATACCTCTGGCACACTTTTGTCCGCATCAAGGGAGCCTTTCCGAAGATATTTTTTACTCAGGAAACGGGATGCAGCTAATTCTAAATCATTGGTCTTTTCGTTCAAGAGCCTAAGGCTGGCGGCCTTTAATTTCATTGCTGGAACGATCCTTTTCACAATAAGGCGGAGCACCTCTTTTGAATCAAGCACAGAGAGAATAGACCTCGACACCTCATGGAAAACCCGGAAGTATGCAATTTCTTTTCTTACCATTTTTCCTCAAGATAGTATTGGGAATAATTTAAATATATAGTAAATGTTTTTCGAGGTCAAGAAAATAAGAGTGTAACAGGGATTATTATGATCAGGACAAGTTGCTTTAAAGATTCAAAGGATAAAGCACATACAGTAAGCATTGCAAGGAACGATTTTCCCTGGCCTATGAAAGGATACAGATTTGAGAAATATCCTGATCTGATGCCATCTTTAAGCCTTCTTAGAGAGTGGAGGGCAGGAAAGATAACGGAAGAGGCCTACACAAAAAGATATTATTTGCCTTTTATCTGTATTAAATGTATCTCTTTTAAAAATTGTGTAATCGTTCACCAATAATTTTTCAACGGTGCCGGACCAATTTCCTCCAGGTAATATCTATAGGGAGAGAGGAAGGTTGCCAAGATTTCATGGTTTAATCCACGTTAGAAGGAAATGTAAATGCCTAAAGTGACAGGTAAAACCCCTGGTGATCTGCCCGTTGGTCAGGTGAACGCTTGTTAGGGAGACTCACATTGGACGAGAAAAAGAAATGAAAAAAGAAAATTACAGAGACAGGGTAACAAAAATAATCAAGATTCTCGAAAAGGAATATCCGGATGCCAGAACTGCCCTTACTTTTAAGAGCCCTTTGGAGCTTTTGGTATCGACAGTCCTTTCGTCCCAGTGCACAGATGAAAGAGTAAATAAGGTAACCAAGGCGCTATTTAATAAATACAGGTCTGCAAAAGATTATGCTCGGGCAGATCTTACTGAACTGGAAAATGATATTAGATCTACTGGATTTTTTCGAAATAAGGCCAAAACCATCAAGGCCTTCTGCACCACTCTATTAGAGAAATTCAACGGGGAAGTACCAGACAACCTTAAGGACCTGGTATCTCTCCCTGGGATTGGGAGAAAGACCGCAAATGTTGTGCTTACTGAGGTATATGGAATCCCTGGTATAGTCGTTGACACCCATGTTCTGAGGTTGAGTAAACTCATCGGGCTGAGTAACAACAAAGACGCCACCAAGGTAGAATTTGATCTTATGGAGATTGTTCCCAAAGAGAAATGGAGGCTCTTTTCGAATCTCCTGATATTACATGGACGGGCTATCTGTATTGCAAGAAGGCCAAGGCATCAGGAATGTAAGATCATTGATTTCTGTGAAGAGGGAATCCGGTGGAAAAAACACTCTGGTGAGCGTAGGGTTACCAGGAAAAATGGACTAACAATATGATCCAGTTTAATGCATTGCTCATAGCATTCCTTGCAGTCTTTGTCTTTCAATCGCTGTTTCAGCTTGCCTTAAACCTGGTTAATATCAGCTACTTGCGCCGGCACGAAAATCATGTCCCCCGCGTCTTTCAAGACACAGTAGATAAAGAAAAATTCTCTAAGATTATATCGTATACAGCAGATTCTACCAGATTTAGCCTTATTGAAAAATTATTTGATCAGGCGTTATTACTTGTCATTTTATTGACTGGCTTTTTGCCCTGGTTCGTTGAAATAATAAATACCTGGCACATAGGCTTTATAGGTGGGGGGCTGATCTTCTTTGCGGTTATTATAATCATTGCTAATCTGCTTGATATTCCATTTGATCTCTATGGGACCTTTGTGATCGAAGATAGATACGGATTCAATACCAAAACCATTAAATTGTGGATCATAGATTGGATTAAGGGTATGACTATCTCATTTATTCTGGGTGCTATCATTATCTTTTTTCTGTTGACATTAGTGTTCTATATCAAAAATGCATGGTGGTTTTTCGCATGGATAGTTATTTCGGTGTTTGAGTTATTGATTATGTGGTTATATCCGGTATTAATTGCTCCGCTGTTTAATAAATTTGAACCAATTGCCAATAAAGAACTCGAAGATAAGATCGCTATCCTCATGGGAAAGGCAGGGCTTGCAGTTAAAGGGGTGTTTCAGATGGATGCTGGTAAAAGGAGTAAACACACCAATGCCTATTTCACAGGAATCGGCAGAATTAAAAGGATTGTTCTGTTTGATACCCTCTTGGCATCCCACCCTGATGAGGAAATACTTTCAGTTCTTGCCCATGAAACGGGTCACTGGATGAAAAAACATATTATCAAACAACTTGTTTTATTAGAGATACTGTCTTTGATTGGCCTATTTATTGTAGCAAAATTGGTTAACTGGCAGCTAATTTACCAGACATTTGGTTTTCAGGAACAAATTACCTATGTTGGCCTGTTTCTCGTTCCTGTCCTTTTAAGCCCCCTTGGCTATTTTATGAGGCCTGTAGGCTCAGCCATCTCAAGAAAATATGAAAGGGAAGCCGATGACATTGCTGTTAAATTAATGGGAACAGCCGGACCGATGAAAAACGCCCTGATAAAGCTTAGCGCTGACAACCTGGCGAATCTGGCACCGCATCCACTTTTTTCCTGGTTCAACTATTCACACCCTCCACCGGTCGAAAGGATAGAGAGGCTTGAAAATATGATGGAAGATGTTTGAACAGCTTCAAATTAGATATATCTCTGCACACGGAAAGAGAATATTCGGTATCTTGGCGATTTAATAGCATGTTCCACTATCGGGAGAAGGTCTGCCTCATCCAGATCTCCACACCGTTGCAGGATATCCTGGTGGATCCTCTATTGTTTGATGATCTCTCACCACTTTCTCCTGGCTTTGCAGACCCAAATATCCGAAAGGTTTTCCATGGAGCCGATTATGATATACGCTCTCTGTATAGAGATTTCGATATTGAAAAGTGAACTCTCTCTTCGACACCCAGATTGCGGCAAGGTTTCTTGGGATCAAGGAAACGAGCCTTGGCCACCTCCTCAAAGAGAGGTTGGGAGTGCTTGTTGAGAAGAAGTATCAGAAAAGGGACTGGTCAGAGAGGTTATTCATCCCTTTTTTGAATGACGCTCATGGAGGTGTACGATGATCAAATCGACCGGGGCATGGGCATAAGTTTTCAGAAAGGAAGGCCGTTTCTTGCCAACGGTTGAACCTAACGGACATGACTCAGATAAGAAATTTCAGCATCATCGCTCACATCGATCACGGTAAATCCACCCTGGCTGATCGTCTTATTCAATATACCGGCCTGGTCAGCGAACGGAAATTCCGGGACCAGATCCTGGACAGCATGGACCTGGAAAGGGAAAGGGGCATCACGATCAAGAGCCAGACCGTGACCCTCCCTTATACTGACAGGAGTGGCCAGGACTACGATCTCAACTTGATCGATACGCCTGGGCACGTGGATTTTTCCTACGAGGTCAGCCGCTCCCTGGCCTCATGTGAGGGGGTGCTGCTCCTGGTGGACGCCTCCCAGGGCATCCAGGCCCAGACCCTTGCCAATCTTTATATGGCCATGGAGCACGATCTGGTCATCATTCCGGTCATCAACAAGATCGACCTCCCTTCCGCGGATGTGGACCGGGTCAAGGATGAGATTGAAAACGAACTGGGCCTGGACTCAGACCAAATCATCCTCTGCTCTGCCAAGGAAGGGATCGGCATTGAGGCCGTTTTCGAGGCTATTGTGAAGCGGATCCCGCCTCCTGCCGGGAAAGAAGATAATCCTCTGACCGCCTTGATCTTTGATGCAGACTATGATCCCTTCCGGGGCGTCATTATCAGCTGCCGGGTCTTTGACGGGAGCCTGGCCCCAGGGGACATCATCCGCCTGATGTCTAAAGGCGCCGCTTACAGAGTGGAAGAGGCAGGATACTTTCGCCTGAACAGGGAACCCCGCGACAGGCTTTCTGCCGGAGACGTAGGTTATGTCATAGCCGGCATAAAGACCGTGAGCGACACCCGCGTGGGGGACACGATTACCCTGGACAGCCGGCCAGCGCCTGCAGCCCTCCCAGGCTTCCAGGAGGCAAGGCCGGTCGTCTTTTCTTCCATATACCCGATTGCCTCCGACGACTATCACTCGCTGGCGGAGGCGCTGGAGAAATACAAACTCAATGATGCGGCACTGACCTACGAGAAAGATTCATCCGCAGCCCTCGGCCAGGGATTTCGATGCGGTTTTCTTGGACTCCTACATCTGGAGATTGTGCAGCAGAGGCTTGAAAGGGAATACGATCAGTCCTTTATCATGACCGTTCCAAGCGTCCAGTACCGTTTCACCCTGGAGGATGGCCATTGCCTTTCGGTAGACAATCCACAGTATTACCCAGATCCCATTGTCATCAGGGGATCTGAAGAGCCGTTCATTCAGGTAAACATCCTGGTCCCGGAGCGCTATATGGGGGCGGTGATGAAGCTCTGTCTGGATCGCCGGGGCGAGAATTCCCGATTCACCTATCCTTCACCCGGGCGGATCGAGATCCGCTTCGACATGCCCCTTGCGGAGGTCATCGTGGATTTCTATGATAAGCTTAAGTCCGTTACGCAGGGATACGGATCTTTTGACTATGACTTCATCGGTTACCGCCCCAGTGATCTGGTGAAACTGGATATCCTGGTCAACGGTGAGAAGGTCGATGCCCTGTCGATTATCGTCCACAAGGATCGGGCCAGGGATTGGGGCGTGCGTGCATGCGACAGGCTCAAAAACGAAATTCCCAGGCATCAATTCAAGATTGCCATACAGGGTGCCATCGGCGGGAAGATTATTTCCCGGTCCACCGTTTCCCCCTTTCGTAAGGATGTCACGGCCAAGTGCTATGGTGGGGATATCACCCGGAAACGAAAGCTTTTGGAAAAACAGAAAAAAGGGAAAAAACGGATGAAGATTGTCGGGTCGGTCATGATCCCGCAGAAGGCCTTTGTGGCGGTTCTGAAATCGAAAGAGGAGTGAGATGAATCGGCCGGGCCTGTATATCCATGTCCCGTTCTGCCGGACAAAATGCCCCTATTGTGATTTCTATTCCGTTACCTCCCTTTCCCTGGTCCCGGCATGGCTGGATGCCCTTCAGCGGGAAGTACTCATCTACAGGGAGCGTTTTGCATCCTTTGACTCCATCTATCTGGGCGGTGGAACACCTACAATCCTCGGATCCAGGGAATTGGCCCGGTTAATGGGGACCCTTTTTCGGGATTTTTCCTTCTCACAGGACCCGGAGATCACAATTGAGGCCAATCCGGACGATATTACCAAAGAGAAAATGGCCCTGCTTCGGCATCTCGGGTTCAACCGGATCAGTCTCGGGGTCCAGTCCTTGAATGAGAAAGAGT
>QMLT01000104.1 GCA_003646875.1 Deltaproteobacteria bacterium | reverse complement strand
GTCTCTATATACATGGCAATATGTATACAAGATATAAGCCTCCATGTCAAGCTTAAAATGCATCTTACATGGGAACATTCTTGGTTTCTATGATTGGAGTTTATGCCAAAATATCAATGACATGTCTCTCAATATACCGCAATTCTTGAGGGAACTTCGGTTTAATAAAAAGATAGCAGGATAATAGTTATACTGTCGCGTCCCCCAGCACGATTAGCCTGTTGCGTCAATGAAAGACTCATTTTTCAAGGGATTTGATCCGATGTTGCGGTTGGCTAACGTGGCTCCTGCAAGGAGACTATTTTGCTCTGATATAAATTCCTATCATGAAAGGGGCATTGATTACAGTTTTGGCATTACCATAGCCAATTGCCGTTTTTATCCCAACGGCTATTATATTGTATCCCAAGTTTTGAAAGGATATATTGATAAAGAAAAAGCCTGTTACCTCTAAAATAACCGAGGTCTTGACAATGTGGGTCGAGTTTAAAGCCCTTCTGTTTTGCCTCGGATAAGAGCATAGTCCTGGCTGTTTTATGAGCAATGCAAATATAATCAAAGTGGATAGAATGATATAGTTTATCTTCTAAGGTCACAACAACTACTGCATTGTCGGGTATTTTTTCGTCAACAGTTATATAGATACCTAAGAAAAAGGATACGAGAGCGAGGCTTATTACTACTACTATAATTATTTTTGATACTTTTCCCACTTCTATAATCTTGGTTTTACATGCCAAATTTTAGCAAGGTAAAAGGAATTTTGCATAAAGTCTTTGCACCATACTGTCTTTTATGCATAAAGTCAATGAAATGATCAGGGACAAAAAATAGAAAAAAAGGTGTAAAATTTCTGTATACATTTATATTGCCACAAAGGCACCAAGACACTAAGATTATAAACTTATTCTTTATAATAGCATTTTTAATATGCCTCAGGCACATTCATGCGTGACACATCGAAAGTGATGAGAAAACTCCATTATTCAATTTATATTCATCTTCTCTTCGGGTCTTTGTGCCTTGGTGGCTGAATAGTCACGATTATTTTATAATAGTCTCTATACCAATCAATGAATTTTCTAATTCCGGTCTTTATTGAAGTTTTGGGGTTAAAACCCAGCATTTTTTTCGTCTTTTCTATATCGGCATATGTTTCAGGCACATCACCAGGCTGAAGAGGAAGGAAATTTTTCTTCGCCTCTATCTCCAGTTCTTCCTCAATAAGTGTAATGAGATCCATTAGTTGTACGGTTTTTGAATTACCAAGATTAAACAGTTCATACTTAAAAGGATTATTGAGGGAGGAGATCGTTCCATCCACAATATCATCTATATAGGTAAAATCCCTTTTCATTTTTCCAAAATTATAGATATCTATAGGCCTTTCATCCAGTATGGCTCTGGTAAAAATAAAAAGCGCCATATCCGGCCTTCCCCATGGCCCATATACTGTGAAATACCTGAGTCCGGTCAGGGGAATGTTATAAAGATGACTATACGTGAATGCCATTAGCTCATCAGATCTTTTGGTTGCTGCGTAAAGGGAGATTGGGGTGTCAACATTGTCTTCAACGCTAAAAGGTAGCTTTGTATTGTTTCCATATACTGATGATGAGGAGGCAAACACAAAATTATGCACAGGGAATCGCCGCGCCATTTCTAACAGGTTAAGAAAACCCTTAATATTGCTCTCCTGATAGGTGAAGGGATTTTCAATGGAGTACCTCACGCCTGCCTGAGCTGCTAAATTACAGATTTTATCTATGTGATTTTGCGAGAATATCTTTTGTAGGGCACCTAAATTATTAATATTTTCATGATAAAACGCGAAATTATCATAGGAAATGAGCTGTGCCAGTCTCGCCTTTTTTAATGAGACATCATAATAGGTGTTAAGGTTATCGATACCGATTATCCTATTACCTCTTTCAAGAAGCGCTTTGGATGTGTGGAAGCCAATAAAACCAGCTGCTCCTGTTATCAAGATTGTGTGTTTATTATCTGTCATTGGGTTTATTGGGTTTGTTGAGTCTATTGAGTTTATTGGGTTCACTAATAACTTTAGTCACTTTAGTCACTTTAGCTCATTTTCGTCACTTCATGTCCTGTATCCTGCGTTAATCCTTATATAATCATAGGTAAGATCACAGGTTGTTATCCTATCTTTCCATTCTCCTTGATTCAAGTGGATGATAATTGTTATTTGTTCCCTTTTCATTTTTTCAGCTGCTTTTCTTTCTTCTTCTTCGCTGGTCATGAGACCGCCATCTACTACCTTTATCCCTTCTATCCAGATCTGAACCTTATTTTCCTCCATTGTAACTCCAGCCCTTCCAAGGGCAGCCATGATGCGGCCCCAGTTAGGATCCTGGCCAAATATTGTGGTTTTGACCAGGTTAGAGTTGCCAACAACTCGAGCGGCTGTATGTGCATCATCTTTTGATGCCGCGCCATGTACCTCAATTATCACTGTCTTTGTGGCGCCCTCACCGTCTTTTGCAATCATGTACGCCAACTCTCCCATAACATCAGTTAAGCCCCTTTCAAATTCCTTTAAATCTGCTGTAGTTAATGTTCTGTTTCCTGCAACCCCGTTAGCCATAATCAAAACCATATCATTGGTGCTGGTCTCTCCGTCTACCGTGATCCGGTTGAAGGTACACTCAACGGCTGACCGAAAGAGAGGCCATAAGGTCTGGAAATCGATATTTATGTCTGTAAACAGAAAGGAGAGCATTGTCGCCATATTCGGCATGATCATACCTGCTCCTTTCGCTATTCCCAATAAGTGAAAGGGGCGTCCATCAGCTTGCCCTTTAAAGAAACTCATTTTAGGGAATGAGTCGGTAGTCATTAACGCCCTGGCAACCGATTCAAAATTGTGAGAGGAGAGATTTTTTACCAGGTTTGGAACAGCCTTTTTTATCAGATTGTATGGCAGATAGGCTCCAATGACTCCTGTTGAGGCAACAACTGTTTCCTCTGGTAAGATCTGTAATTCCTTGGAGACCATATCTGCTGTTTGAATGGCATCATGGAGTCCCTGAGTGCCTGTACAGGCATTTGCATACCCCGCATTAGCAATAACTGCCCGTAAAAAACCTTTTTGTATCCTTTCCTGACTTAATAGAATAGGGGCAGCCTTCACTTTATTTGTGGTGAATACGCCTGCTGCTACTGCTTTATTTTGGGAAAAGATCAAAGAAAGATCCAGATCACTGGTTTTCTTGAGGCCAGCAGAAACGGCAGAGGCGAGAAACCCTGGAACTGAATAATTGCTATCTTTTTTCATCTCCCACAACAGTACTTGTATTTTTTCCCGCTCCCGCAGGGACAAGGATCATTTCTTCCCACCTTAGGTGTTTTCCGTTTAACAGGGGAACTGCCACCGTTGCCTCCATGACTGAGAACCATTTCCTTTTTTGGAACTGCGATGGATGGCTGTTCCTGGGGTGCAATTCGGATCCTAAAAAGTGTTTTGAGGGTATTTTCTTTAATTCCGTCAATCATGGAGACGAACAGACTGTACCCCTCTTTCTGATACTCTTTAAGTGGGTCCATTTGGCCGTATCCCCTCAAGCCTATACCTTCTTTGAGCTGGTCCATTGCCAGGAGGTGATCCATCCAGAGTTCATCAATTGCCCTCAACATCGCAATTTTTTGTAGAAAAAGAAAGGATTCAGGATCGGCCTCTTGCTCCTTTTTCTCATAAAGATCTATGACCTGCTTTTTGAGTGTGTCTATCAAAATTTCCTGCGTTAGATCTTTTAGTTCTGCGTGAGAAAATTGAAACAAGAACCCAAATATATTATATATATAGTCTGAAAGTGGGCTTAAGTCCCATTCTTCAGGAAAGATTTTGGGATCCGTGGCATCTAACACTGCAGCTTCTACCACCTGGTTAATCATATCCATAATGGTTTCTTTGAGGTTTTTACCCTTTAGTATCTCTCTTCTCTGGCTGTATATTACATTTCTTTGCTGGTTCATTACATCGTCATATTCAAGGAGATTTTTTCGTATGTTGAAGTTTATAGCCTCAACCCTTTTCTGCGCTCCTTCAATTGCTCTCGAGATGATCTGGTGCTCTATTGGCTGACCCTCTTCCATCCCAAGCCTGTCCATGACAGAGGCAATCCTTTCTGAGCCAAAGACTCTCATAAGATCATCTTCTAACGAGAGATAAAACCGCGATGAACCCTGGTCTCCCTGACGTCCTGAACGTCCTCTTAGCTGATTATCGATCCTTCTGCTTTCATGTCTTTCTGTGCCAAGGATATGTAAGCCGCCCAGCTCTGGCACACCAGTTCCTAATACTATATCAGTTCCTCTCCCAGCCATATTTGTGGATATGGTCACAGTTCCATTTTGCCCTGCGTTTGCGATAATTTCGGCCTCTCGTTCATGATTTTTTGCATTTAAGACCTGATGTTTGATACCGGCTTTTCTTAACATTTTGCTCAGCATCTCTGATTTTTCTATTGATATAGTGCCAACCAAAACAGGTTGCCCCTTTTTATGCAGATCATTGATTTCTTTGGACACCGCGTTAAATTTCTCTCTTTCAGTCTTGTAAATAACGTCTGGAAAGTCTTTCCTGATCATTTTTTTATTGGTTGGGATAACAAATACATCAAGGTCATAGATCTTTTTGAATTCTGGGGCCTCTGTGTCGGCTGTTCCGGTCATTCCAGCAAGTTTTTCATACATCCTGAAATAATTTTGAAAGGTTATGGTTGCCAGGGTTTGATTCTCTTCTGCCACATTAACGCCTTCCTTGGCCTCAATTGCCTGATGCAATCCATCGCTCCATCTCCTGCCTGGCATAAGTCGGCCGGTGAACTCATCCACAATTATTACCTGCCCATCCTTAACTACGTAATCTACATCCTTATTAAAAAGCCAGTATGCCTTAATTAGCTGCTGGGCTGCATGCATCCTTTCAGATGTTTCTGAGTATTTTGCCTCTAATTCTCTTTTCCTTTTTTTCTTTTCCTTGAAATTCAAATGAGGATCGCTATCTATTTCTTCTAATCCTTGGCTCAGGTCAGGGACGATAAAGGCGTCGTATTGGTCTCCAGACAATAGTTTAAGCCCTTTATCTGTCCAGTTTGCACTGTTATCTTGCTCTTCGATGATGCAATAGAGTTCTTCATCCAGCGCAGACAGGGATTTTTGGGATCTCAGGAGAGACTCCATCCTATCGATCCTTTTTTTCAATCCAGGATCCTCTGCAATGATGTCTAAAAACCGTGGATTTTTTGGGCTGCCTCGCTTAACCTGAAGGAGCAATTCGATTACTTTGTCATCATCAGTACCTTCTCTCAATAATGTCTGCGCCTTATTAAGAATATTTCGAATTACCCGATCCTGATGCTCCTTAAGTTTCATGATCGAAGGTTTTACTGTCGCATAATAGGGGTCCTGGCTGCGCTCGATGGGGCCTGAAATTATCAGAGGAGTTCTCGCTTCATCTATGAGAATGCTATCCACCTCATCCACAATGGCAAAATGGAGATCTCTCTGTACGCAGTCTTCCAATGAGTACTTCATATTGTCCCTGAGGTAATCAAAACCGAATTCATTGTTAGTGCCATAGGTGATATCAGAGTTATAAGCGGCCTTTCTTTTTTGATCATCCATATCATGCACAATCACACCTACCGACAACCCGAGGAATCGATATATTCCACCCATCCACTCGGCGTCTCTTTTTGCCAAATAATCATTCACCGTAACCAGGTGACTCCCATGTTCTAAAAGGGCATTTAAGTATAAGGGAAGAGTGGCAGCCAGAGTTTTGCCTTCACCTGTTTTCATTTCTGCTATATTGCCGCGATGAAGGACAATTCCTCCTACGAGTTGTACATCAAAATGTCTCATGCCTAAGACCCTTACAGAAGCCTCTCTGACTGTGGCATAGGCCTCCGGCAAGATATCATCTAAAGATTCGCCCTTTGCTATTCTTTGCTTAAATTCTCCTGTCTTAGCCCTCAGTTGTTCGTCACTAAGCCCTTTAAACAGGGGTTCAAGTTCATTGATTTTTTGAACTATTGGGGCAAGTTTTTTAAGCTCTCTTTCGTTTTTGCTTCCAATAATCGTTTTAAAAATCTTACATATCATAAAAAATTTTCTTACAATTGTTGTTACTTCTGATTAAACTTGTAAATTGAAAAATTCAAGTCGCAATTAAATATGTTCCATAATATATTGGTATCGTTCAAAAGGTACGGCTTTATGATGTTACCGATACAATCTGAATATTGAAGTAGCCCTTAATACCAAGTTTCTCTTTCCAGTATTTCTCCCATTTATCTCTGGAGTATTGCTTTATCATGATCATTTTGGAGATGTTAGTAACGGCTTTATCAGACCATCCCCATGCTATTTTCTTAAGGCGACGACC
>QMLT01000103.1 GCA_003646875.1 Deltaproteobacteria bacterium | reverse complement strand
TGGAATATCTTTTTTGTTCGCAATTTCCAGGAGGTCATATCCCCGGACCCCCATGATATCCAGAACAGCGATATCGTAAAAATTGGTCTCAAGGAGCTCTTTTGCTTCTTCAAAAGTTGAAGCTCTATCGATTTTGCACATATCCAGAAGCTCGGTTAATAGCTCAAGGATATCCTCTTCATCATCCACAATCAACACCCGTTTTCCTTTAAGAATTTTTTTAGGATCCATTCCCTTCCTCCTTTAGTTCACAATAATTGTAACACGCAGATTTTTTTAGTCAAGTTGTTCCTTAATAAATAGCTAACGCAGCCTAAACCGTGCATTACTGTGACGATATTTTGTCTTGACAATTTGCTCAACTGCAATCTAAGGTAATGAGTAACAAAAATCATTGAGAAAAGCAATTTACATATCTCTCTTAGGCCTGCTCATTTAAATAAATGGAAGGAGGTAAAATCTGTAATGACTTCCGATAGCCCCTTGAAAGACAGATCCATTTTGGTGGTAGACGATGAACCTGATGTACTTGAAACTGTTGAGGAAGAGCTGGATATGTGCATAATTCGCACGGCAACAGATTATGAAACCGCCATGCAATACCTTGCCGGCTACACCTTCGATATTGTTATTCTCGATATCATGGGTGTAAACGGGTTTGAGCTTTTAAAAGACGCAGTGTCACGAGGGTTTCCCACAGTAATGCTCACTGCCCACGCACTTTCCCCAGAAGCATTGAAAAAATCCATAAATCTGGGCGCTGTTTCTTTCTTACCAAAAGAAAAGATTCCTGAACTCAAATCTTTTCTTGAAGATGTGGTCATTGGTGGCGGCAAACCAGTCTGGCATAAGCTCTTTGATAAACTTGGCAGCTATTTTAAAAAGCGATTTGGCCCTGATTGGCAAGAACAAGACAGATTTTTCAAAGAGTTTGTAGAAGAGTTAAAGACAAATATCAAAGCCCAATCCTAAATCTTGCCCTCACTTCCCCTAATTAAGGTTTGAGTATTACTGATTTGAGACAATTAGTGTAATTGCTCAAAAACCTGTCTCTGTTAAATAGGGTTCCCTTTGGGAAATTTAACAGGGTGAATCTGCTGGTTAATATAAGAGGATCTGTTTATGCATTTTTTTAAGAGCGTTCTGTTTGGTTTGCTACTCCTGGCCTCCTCGAGCCTTTGCATGGCTGACAATCCGAAGCCATATATCAAAATGGATGTCAAGGAGTTCCATCTGAAAAACGGCATGCTGTTTTTAATCGTGGACCGACCTGCAACACCTAAGGTTGCCTGCCGCGTGGCGATACGTGCCGGTTCCGCGCTTGAAGATACCGGAAAGACCGGAATCGCCCATTTGCTTGAGCATATGATGTTTAAGGGCACCAAGAATTTTGGCACACTTGATCAAAAAAGGGATATGGAGCTGCAGGACAAGATTGAAGCAGCATATCAGGTGGTGCTCTCAGAGCAGAGAAAACGAAATTCAGACCAGGCATTGATCCGAAAAAAACTCACTGAGATGAACAGGCTTCGAGCCGAGGTGCAAAAAATCTACATCCCTCAGGCCTTCTCCTCTCAGTTGGGCAAGAACGGCGCTGTGGGCGTTAATGCCTTTACCACGAAAGATCAGACCCAGTATATAATGTCGGTGCCATCTGATATGCTCGAGCAGTGGTTCTCGATAGTGAGCGAACAGCTATTCGAACCTTCCTGGCGTGAGTTTTACGTTGAGAAGGAGGTCGTGCAGCGGGAGTGGGCCTTCCGATATATTAACAGCCCGGGCGGCGCTGCCTGGCTTGATCTTAACGCAACTGCCTATACCGCACACCCATACCGAAATCCAACAATCGGCTGGAAATCGGATATGGAAAAATACAACACAACTGATGCAATAGCCTTTCATAAAAAATACTATAATCCAACAAACGCCGTGTGTGTACTCGTAGGGGACGTGAGAGTGGAAGAAGCCAGAAGACTGGCAGAGATTTACTTCGAGCGGTATCCAGAGGGAAAACGGAGCCCTGAAATCGTAACGGCAGAACCTGCGCAGCACGGCCCGCGCAAAAATATTCGGTTCTTGAAAGGCGCCCGCACACCATTGGTCAGAATTGGTTTCCATGGCGCTCGAATGAAAACCAAGGATTTCTATGCGCTTGATGTTATGACTATGGCCTTAAGTCTCGGCCGTAGCGCCCGCATAACCCAAAACATCATAAATAAGGGTCTCGCTGTCGAGGCCTGGGCATATAACCCCGATAATCGTTATGGCGGAATGATCGTTTTAGGCGGCTCCCCTAATGAGCCCGATGAGGTGAAAAAGGGGAACCTTAATACAGATGAGAAACGTCAGGCTTACGTGAATGCCTGTCACACACTTGAAAATACACTCATTGCTGAAGCCGAAAAAATGAAACATGAATTAGTTTCTGAGCGCGAACTCAAAAGGATTAAGAAACTAAACCAACGCGAATTTCTGGATAGAATGCGCGAGAATGAAGAGCTGGCCAGCGCCCTGGCAACAATGGAAGTTCAAGCGGGCTGGCGCTATCTTACCGATTATCTGAAACGAATCTCAGAGGTCACACCTCAGGAGATCAGAGATGTAGCCAGAAAATATATCCGAATCGAAAACAAGACAAGCGTGTATGTGATCCCCGGTGGAAAACCTGATAGACCGGCACAGAGATACACTGAGGTTCGGTCCATTGGGATTGCCGGAGCAAGAAAAATTGTTAAACCTGCTACCTTTCATAACAACTCGATCTACCCCACGCCTGTGGGCTGGAAACACCCGCTTTCTTTCGATAGGGTTCCCAAAAAAATCGTATACCCGAAGGCCCAGACCGCCAGGATTGGAAACACACCGATTTTCTATTTAGCCGACAGCGAACTGCCACTGATCGATCTCACCATTCTCGTTAAGGCAGGCGATGTTGATATTGATGATGAAAAGACCGGTTTGGCAGATATACTCAGCAATACTATAATTCAAGGCGGCACCCAACGCTATTCTCCCTCCGAGCTTGCGCAGGTGCTGGACGAAAACGCCATCCGCGTATCAATATCCGTGGACGAGGAGGTATCAAGTATACACCTTTCGGTTATGAAAGAGGATTGGGAAAAAGGACTTGATCTGCTAAAAGAAATCCTTACCAGACCAGCCTTTGACCCTGCGGTACTGAACGTGGTCAAAGAGAAAGAAATTGTCTCCCTTAAAAGGCAGGGTGAAAATGCGCATACCGTGGCAATGCGCGAGGGCATGATCTGGCATTTCGATGGACACCCGTACGGCCGCGATCCACTGATCGGCATTAAAACCATCCCAAGTATTACGAGAGATGACCTCACTGCCTTTATGAGGAACTATTTCGTTCCATCCAACATAGTTGCCGCAGTATCAGGCGATGTGACCTTTGCGGAAGCTCAAGCAGGTCTGAAAAAGCTCCTCGAAGCTCTTCCCCAAGACCGGTCCCCTGAACGCAATCTTAACGATCCAAAGGAAACTCCATCTGTTCTGGCGCTTATTCCCAAGCCCGGACAGGTGCAATCCCAGGTTGTTTTAGTGCTGCCAGGCTTCAAGCGCACTCACCCTGCATTCTGGAAGTCCCGCCTATTAACTGATATCTTAGGCGGCAGCGATTCCCTCATGTATACTCGCCTGCGGGACGACCTGGGACTCGTGTATTCGGCCGGTTTCTTTCAGACCTATAAATGGAATGCAGGAGTACTTATTGGGTACATTGGCTGTAAGGGCGATAAAACGAGCACGGCGATTATGGAGACATTGAAGATCATGGACTCCCTTCGGAAAAATGTTCCTGAAAAAGACCTGGAACTCAAGCGACTTGATGCCTTAAATAGCTTTGTATTTAACGTAGACACCCCAGCCCAACTGGTTGAGGTATACAGCCACTATTATATGAGGGGTGAACCCCTCAACACGCTTGAGAAAATTCAGGATGCCTATCGACATGCAACCAGGAAAGAGCTTCGCGAACTCGCCGCGCAATTGTTCGATCCGAGCAAGGTACAGATTTTTATCGTTGCGGATAAGATGACCCGGGTGAAAACAAGTGACGGGACTGAGCGGACGCTTCAGGAAGATCTTCAATCGCTCGCAAAACGAATTGGTCTTCCCTATCGTGAAATAGCGTTGCGATGATAACTTTGTACTGGCTGTGAGATTCGAAGAGCTGTGAAGAAAAAACTCAACACCCTTAATCCGGAAGGCTGTCCTGTCTGTGCATTACTTATAGGGCATGAGACAAAAAAGACATACCTATATGCTCCTTAATGCAGCATTTTTAAGCTGCTGCCCCAACTTATTCAGAAGAGTTACCAATTAGAGGCGAAATTATCTTGCTTTTGAGTAAATTTCCTGATAGAAGAAACACTCTCTTGTCAGTTAAAAATTATTGTCAAATATAACCAGAGCTCACAAAATTAGATTAAGCGTGAATATAAAAGGGCAAAGCTGCGATAGACGTGGGCAAAAAGTTTCCCATTTATTATTGGTTTGATTCTATTGGAGGAGGTAGGAAATGCAGAAAAAGAGAAAACTTGGAAGAGGCGTTGCAGTAGTAGGCGCAGGGATGTCAAAATTTGGCATGTTTAAAAACAAAGACTCAAAGGACCTATTCGCTGAGGCCTTTAGGGAGATGCTTGAGTCAGTGGATAAGGGCTTTGATCCGAATGATATCGATGCCCTTTATCTGGGTAATTTTTCAAACGACTTTTTTATGCATCAGGGACATTGGGGACCGATCATCTCCGATTTGATCGGTCTTGCGCCAAAACCGGCTACAAGAACAGAAGGGGCATGTGCCTCGAGTGCTCTCGCATTCAGAGAGGGGGTGTTTGCCATTGCCTCAGGGTTTTATGATATTGTGCTGGTCGGTGGCGTAGAGGAGATGTCGAAACGCACTACTGAAGAGGTGGCTGAGGGTTTAGCATTGGCAACAGTTCCCTATGAAGGAAGAGTGGGATTCACCTTTCCAGGGGTATTCGGCGCACTTGCGACAGCGTATTTCGCAAAATACGGCGCTAATCATGATCACCTTCTGAATGTGACTATTAAAAGCCATAGTAACGCCAGGCTCAACCCTAAGGCTCAATTTCCCTATTCCATTAAAGATATGATGAACCTCAAGATCGAAAGCGCAAAAAAGAAAGGAAAACCCCTTCCACATTGGGAGGATGAAAAGGCGTTTTTACGTGATCCCGGGGTTAATCCTGTTGTTGCATGGCCCATGCTCCTTTACGACTGCTGTCCCATTAGTGACGGGGGTGCCTGTATGCTGCTGGTCGGAGAGGAGATTGCCAAAAATTTCACCGATGACCCACTCTATGTCATTGGCATAGGTCAGGGCAGTGGAAAAGGGTTGCACGCTGCGAAGGATCTCACCACTATGGAGGCCACAAAAAACGCGGCAGATGAGGCGTATGGAATGTCAGGGTTGAAGCCATCAGACATTCAGTTCTCCGAGGTTCATGACTGTTTCTCAATCGCCGAGCTTATTCATATAGAAGATCTCGGTTTTTTTAAGCCGGGCGAAGGCTACAAAGCGGTGGCAGAAGGGGTCACAAAAAGAGACGGCCCTATGCCGATTAACACCTCAGGTGGCCTGAAGTGTAAAGGACACCCGGTCGGGGCCACAGGCATAGGTCAACTGTTTGAGGTCTGGAAACAGCTGCGAGGTGAAGCAGGGGACCGGCAGGTGCCCAAGAAAGATCTCAGAATCGGAGCTGCCCACAACCTGGGAGGCACAGGTGGAACCTGCACCTTCACCATTTTTGAAAGGAGATAATGTCATGGAGGAAAGGCCTTTTAGTGATATATCATATGAGCAGTATCTTAAAGAAGAAAAACTTATGGGATCGCGGTGCAAGAAGTGTGGCGCTCTTTTTGTTCCTCCCAGATCAATATGTATAAAATGCTATAGCTCAGAGATGGAGTGGGTTGAGATGAAGGGTGATGGCCGGCTTCATGCGTTCACGTGCATAACCGTCGCACCTCCCTTTATGATTGAGCAAGGATATGACCGGAAACATCCCTATTGCTCCGGCGTGGTTGACCTGGAAGAGGGAGTAAAGGTTGATGCACGCATAGAAGGCGTAGATGCAACCAAACCTGAAGAGATAACAATTGGGATGCCCTTGAAGGTTACGTTTTTGCATTGGGGTGAAGGGGAAAACCAGGAAACATTCCTGGCATTTCAGCCCGTGTAACTATTATACAGCGAGGATTAGTTTCTTATTCGGTTGAGACACTATCCCATACTTTCTGCGCATAGCACGACTCACAGAAGGCTAAATTCCCCCAGTGTGGCTGAATCCTACCTCGAGGATTAACGGATACTTTTCACACAAGAGAAGAGGGTGTTGCCTGATTTTCAGTATTCACACACAATAGTGA
>QMLT01000102.1 GCA_003646875.1 Deltaproteobacteria bacterium | reverse complement strand
TATCTATTTTCAGTCCCTCCATTTAATTGAAAACAGTCTTCAAATTAAAAGCCTATAAAAATCTATCGATCTCTTTTTACCCATATCCCCCCTCTCTTACCTCAAGACCCTACTTAATGTAACTTGAACCTGCACATATATCGAACTTTTATTACGCTTTGATTACGATTGGGTTAAGATTTGATTAAGGTTGATGCTTCAAGCTCTATCCAATTCGAGGCACAATAAATTTTTTGCTTGTCATATTCCTTCAAATTATTATAACTTCCCACTAATTAAGAGAATCCTGCATTTACAGAGATTGCTATCGATGAATATCTAAGGTTAGGAAAAAATATCTGTATTTTAGGACAGATATAAAGAGAAGGTCTTTTGAAATTAACATTGGAGAGATAACAGAAGAAAAAAAGGATGTTATAATGGAAAAAAAGGTTCATAATTTTAACCCAGGCCCTGCGGCGCTGCCGTTTCCGGTTTTAAAGGAAATAAAAGAGAATTTTCTTAACTTCTCTGGCTCAGGCATGTCTATTGTAGAGACCAGCCACCGCTCTCCCTTATTTGATGAGGTTCTCAATGATGCGGTTAACAGAACAAAACGCTTGCTGGGCTTAGACGAAAATTACCATGTCCTTTTTATCCAGGGAGGCGCTAGCCTGCAATTCTGTATGATTCCCATGAATCTTGCCCTGCCTGGCGGCCCCGTGAACTACATAAATACTGGCACCTGGTCAACCAAGGCTATTAAAGAGGCCCGGATCCAGGGAAAAGATGTTAAGGTTATTGCCTCATCAGAGGATAAGGATTTTTCCTATATCCCTTCTGATTTCACAGTAGACAGACAGGCATCGTATCTCCACTTTACCTCAAACAATACTATCAGGGGAACACAGTGGCAAGAATTCCCCAATGGAGAGGGTATACCACTGATTTCAGATATGTCCTCTGATTTTATGAGCCGCCCTATTGATGTAAAGCCATTCGGGCTTGTGTATGCAGGCGCACAAAAAAATATCGGACCATCAGGGATAGCCATGGTTATAATCAGGGATGATATGCTAGAAAGGGTGCCGGATAACCTGCCGACTATGCTCAAGTACACAACTTACAAAGATAATAGATCTCTCTTTAATACACCTCCCACATTTGCTATTTATGTCATAGATTTAGTGCTTAAGTGGCTTGAGGAAACAATAGGTGGACTAAAAGAAATAGAGCAAATAAATAAGCAAAAGGCCTCTTTGATCTATGACGTAATAGATAATAGCGATATTTATCATGGCACAACAGATGTCAAAAGTCGTTCCCTGATGAATGTTACCTTTCGCCTGCCTGATAAAAAAACAGAAGAAAGGTTCCTCGCTGAGGCCACACAAAACGGACTTCACGGCCTTAAAGGTCACAAGTCTGTGGGTGGTTGCCGAGCCTCTCTATACAATGCTATTACTATAGACAGTGTAACAGAGCTTGTCGCATTTATGAGAGAGTTTGAAGAAGAGTTATAATGAGCCACTAAATCGCCAATTCCAATTTTCAATTTTCGATTGTCAATTGTCAATTTTTTGTGTGGCTAAATATTAAGGAAAAATCTATCTAAGAAGATGATAAAAAGAAAAAGAATAGCAGAGCTAATCGAGTCAAACGATTTCGGATCAGAAGTGACTATTATGGGATGGGTAAAGACTAAGAGAGACTCTAAAGGAGGATTCTCTTTTCTTGAGATAAATGATGGCTCTACTATAAAAAACATACAGGTAATAGCTGAAGGCACAATGGCTAATTACACCGATGAAATCTTAAAATTGACAACCGGCTGCTCGGTGATTGTAAAAGGAATCTTGGCAGAATCACCCGGAAAGGGACAAAGGATAGAAGTGCAGGCAACAGAGGTAAATGTAGCTGGCTGGACTGATCCTGATACATATCCATTGCAAAAAAAGAGGCACTCTTTCGAATATCTTAGAACAATAGCCCATCTCAGACCAAGAACAAACACCTTTGGAGCAGTTGCGAGAATCAGGAATGCCTTGAGCTATGCCATTCATAGCTTTTTTCAGGAAAGGGGCTTTCTCTATCTTCATTCCCCAATCATCACAGGCAGCAATTGTGAGGGTGCCGGCGATATGTTTAAGGTAACCACCCTTGATCTCCAGGGATTGAAAAATAAGGGTGGCGAGGTAGATTTTACAGGTGATTTTTTTGGTAAACCAGCTAATTTGACGGTAAGCGGGCAGTTAGAAGCAGAGGTTTATGCCCTCGCCCTGGGTAATGTATATACCTTTGGCCCAACGTTTAGGGCAGAAAATTCCAACACTTATAGGCACTTAGCTGAGTTCTGGATGGTTGAGCCTGAGATGGCATTCTGTGATCTCAAGGAAAACGTAGACCTTGGCGAGGCACTCATTAAAAGCACGCTTGCCTATATATTAACAAACTGTAAGGATGATATAGATTTCTTTAATAGTTTTGTGGATAAAAATCTTATATCTACCATTGATACTATTATTAACAACGACTTTGAGCGCCTTACCTACACAGAAGCAATAGAGATATTATTGAAGGCGAAAAAACAGTTTGAGTTTACTCCTGCGTGGGGAAGTGACATACAGTCAGAACACGAGCGGTATCTGTGTGAGTATTTTAAAAGGCCAGTGGCAGTGACTGATTACCCAAAAGAGATAAAGCCCTTTTATATGAAAGTGAATAAAGACAATAAGACAGTAAAGGCCATGGATATTCTCCTGCCAGGAATTGGTGAAATTATTGGAGGCAGCCAGCGGGAAGATGTGTATGACACCCTGCTCAACAGGATAAAAGAAGCCAGCCTGGATCCTGCTGATTACTGGTGGTACCTGGATCTCAGAAAGCATGGCACAGCTATCCATTCCGGTTTTGGTCTGGGTTTTGAGCGCCTCATGCAACTTGTAACCGGCCTTTCCAATATCAGGGATGTAATCCCCTTCCCCAGAACACCGAAAAATCTTGAGTTTTAGCGAATATCCATTATGGATTTACCCTTCCAACCACCACAAATCTACACGGTTAGCGCCCTGACTGCAGAGATAAAATCCCTCCTTGAGGAAAAATTTGATTTTGTGTGGGTAGAAGGGGAAATTTCGAACTTTGCTCACCCCGCCTCTGGGCACTATTACATGACCCTTAAAGATGAAAATGCCCGGATCAGGGCAGTTATGTTCAAAATGCAGGCATATTACCTTAAATTTATACCAGAAGATGGGATGAAGGTAATTGTGAGAGGCAGAATAGGATTATATGAACCCAGAGGAGAATATCAAATTATTCTCGACTACCTGGAGCCTCTGGGCATGGGTGCGCTTTCTGCTGCATTTGAACAGGTAAAAAAGAAATTATTTCTTGAAGGAGTATTTGACGAAGAGAAAAAAAGACCTATCCCATTTTTACCAAAAAGAATTGCTGTCATCACCTCTCCCACAGGAGCAGCTGTGAGAGATTTCCTGAGAATTTCTTATCGAAGAATGCCTTGCCTGGATATTACAATAGTCCCGGCCATGGTCCAGGGTGATGAGGCAGCGGCTGATATTGTAGAAGCCCTCGACATTGTAAACAGGGAGCTTGCTGTTGATGTTATTGTCTTGACAAGAGGCGGCGGTTCATTGGAAGACCTATGGCCCTTTAACCAGGAAGAGGTAGCATATGCAATAAGACGCTCAAAAATCCCTGTTGTTTCAGCAGTTGGTCACGAAGTAGATCTGACCATCTCTGACCTGGCGGCAGATCTCAGGGCGCCTACACCATCAGGCGCCGCTGAGCTTGTTGTAAAAGAAAAAGAAACCCTCGAGAAAAATATTAAAGGCCTTTCATTCAGGCTTGAAACATCCATCAATAGTATTATTGAAAGAATCAAGGATAAAGCAAAAAACCTGTCCTCTCGTATAAGGGATCCGAGACGCAATCTTGCCGATATCTGGCTCAGGCTTGACGACGTATACAACCGTTTGCTCAAGGTCGAAAAGGTATGCATTAATGATAATTTAAAATACCTTAAGGCCGTGAATGAAACACTCGTGCTGAATAATCCCTCTCATACTATAACTATGTTATCTCAGAAATTGGCCTTCCATAATCGTTCCCTTACGCGGTCCCTAAAAGGCCTCTTAGATAAAAAAGGGGGAAGCCTTCGCTCTATTAAGGATAGGCTGGATTCATTAAATCCTTTATCTATCTTGCAAAGAGGTTATAGTATCACCAGAAAACTTCCTGAGATGAATATCGTTAAGGATTCTGTGCAAGTAAAAACTGGCGATGAGGTCAGCATCCTCCTCGCCAGGGGCAGTATCAAAGGCCTGGTGAAAAAGACAGTAAACAGTAAGGAGTAGGCAGCAAAGGGTATGCAAAAGATAATTCGGCTACTTTTAATAATCTCATTTTTCTTCTTCCTATTACCTATAGAAACACAACCTTCATCTGGCCTTGATGTTACCCTCACGCCATCCACGATTAGCCAGGGTGAAGTAGCTCTTTTATATATTCAGAAATTGGAGAAAGTCAAACCCAAGGTAACGTGGATGGGGAAAAAGATTACCCTTCTCTATGAAACTAAAAATGATGCCTGGGAGGGCTTTATAGGGGTTGATTTGACTACAAAGCCGGGAAGGTATAACATGGAAATCAGCATTTCTGACAGTAATAGACCAAAGGTAATAACAGTGAATGTGCCCGCAAGGGATTATGGTGTTAGGCGTTTGACGCTCCCAAAAGAAATGGTTGAACTTAATACCAATGCCCTAAAAAGGGTGAGACAAGAATCCAAGACAGTGAAAGGGCTTTTTACAAGCTCTGATAAAACCCCATTATGGATAGGAAGGTGGATAAGGCCGGTGCCTGGAATGATTGTAGGTCCTTTTGGGCGTGGATCCATCATTAATGGTATGGAAAGGTCCCCACATTCAGGTGTCGATCTTAAAGCGGCAGAGGGTGATCCGATCAAGGCCACCAATAGGGGAATAGTGGCCCTCGTTGCGCACCTTTTTTTTAGTGGTCTGAGTATAATTATTGATCATGGGGGGGGCATTCAAAGCATGTACTTTCATCTAAGCAAGGCTCTTGTGAAGGTAGGCCAGTTAGTGGAAAAAGGCGCTATTATTGGGCTTGCAGGCTCTTCAGGAAGGGTAACTGGACCTCATCTCCACTTCGGCATAAGGCTAAACAATGGGCGTATTGACCCTATAAAACTAATCGAGATTAGTGGGAGATTAGAAAGATAATGAAAGAAAATAAATTTGAAGATGCGATGAGAGAACTGGAGGATATTGTAAAACGGCTGGAGAGTGGTGACCTGCCCCTGGAAGAATCCCTCAAGATCTTTGAGAAAGGGGTTGCTTTATCGCGATTTTGTTTTAACAAATTAGAAGAAGCAGAAAAAAGAGTGTCTATACTTATTAAAGATGAGGGCGGCATGAAAAGAGAACCATTTGACTATGAGGCAACCGAAGGTGACGATAAAGATTGAGCAATATCTTGATGAAAGAAAAACTCTCGTGGATAAGGCGCTGCAAAAATTCATGCCCAGGCCATCCGGACTGGCGAGTGACGTTATCAACGCAATGAATTATAGCCTCTTTGCCGGAGGGAAGAGAGTCAGGCCGATTCTCTGCATGGCAGGCGCAGAGGCAGTTGGAGGATCTACCGATAGTGTTGTGCCTGTTGCGTGCGCAATCGAACTCATTCATACATATTCCTTGATTCACGACGATCTTCCGGTAATGGATAATGACGACCTCCGCAGGGGTAAACCAACAAATCATAAGGTGTTTGGGGAGGCAGTAGCGCTTCTGGCTGGAGATGGCCTGCTAACCCTTGCATTTAACCTTATGGCAGGCTATGGAGCAGAAAAAGAGGTTGAGAAAAAAGCGCTTTTAAGGGTAATAGATTTGATTGCCTCAGCCGCTGGCTATAAAGGTATGGTAGGCGGGCAGGTGGTGGATATCACCTATGAAGGTAAAGAGCCAGATCCTTCTGTAGTGGAATACATACACAGACACAAAACTGCAGCGCTTATAGCTGCATCAGTTACAGCAGGGACCATTCTGGCAGGAGGCAATAAGGATGAGGAAAAATCTATCAACAGATATGGGCAGCAAATAGGATTAGCATTTCAGATCGCCGATGATATCTTAAACATACAAGGCGACAGGAAAATTATGGGCAAGGGAACAGGAAGCGATAAGGAGAAAGGAAAGATTACCTATCCGTCTGTATTTGGAACCGCTGAGTCAACAAAAATTCAAAAAGAACTAATTAAGAATGCAATAGAGTCACTTAAAGGATTTGATAACAGGGCGGAGCCACTAAGAGATTTGGCGCGATATATTATTAACAGAAAGTTGTAAGCGCCTAAAGTTGATAAGTGAACTAAAGTTAATTTGATTGTAACGATTTAGGTTTTTGAAAGACGGTACTGGATACAAAATGAACCAAGAAAATAAAAACACTGAATCGACAGCGTCTTTAC
>QMLT01000101.1 GCA_003646875.1 Deltaproteobacteria bacterium | reverse complement strand
TCAAAAATTAAAGTTCATGGACTTTATTGCACTATTGCTCTTCTGATAAGGGCTTTGATGTTCCGGCGGATAAGGAAAGCAGGGCTTCATTTATCAATGAAGCGGGTTTTGTCGGAATTGGATGCTATAAGGGAAGTTGTAAATATCTATCCCCGCAAGCGTCTTCAGAAGACAGAACGAAAGGAGGCGGTATTAACTAAAATTTCCGAAGTTCAACAACAATTGATGTCGATTTTGATGCTCAAGAAAGAAGAAGATGGTATTTTAGGGTAAGGTTACGCATCATATAACATATTGAAACATCAAACAAAATAGGAATATGTTTTGCTAACTAGGAAACTCGATCTAGAAGACGATATTGAGATTATTAGTAAATACTTGTTCAGCCTCATCTTGAGCAACGTGATGCTTCTTTTCAACTTTATCAGCAATTTTCTGTAGCCATATTATTCCAATACTCTTCAGTTAAAGTTATGTTTCCCTCTGTTTAACCATGTTACAACTTTTCAGCCTTTTTTAGAAAACATTTAACTCTATATTCAGGAGGCTATTAATCTCAATTGCTCCGGAGTCAGGTACCATTTAAGATGACCTGAGTGTGTAGGAAGATTTTCAACATCAATCCTGCAACAACCACCCCTTTCAAATTCTATGGTAGCCTTAGAACCTTCTGTTAATAAAAATGATGCTACCTCGGCTACTGATGGTAGGTGTCCGGCTATCAAAATCCTGTGATTGCCAACATATTCAGCTAAGATTGTAATGGTTTCTTCTGGAGAGGTCATGGCCTTGACCTTTTCAGTCTCCATAATCTTTTCAGGTGGAAAGCCAACCTCCTCAGCTACAATGGCAGCCGTCTGCCTGGACCTTTTCTTAGGACTTGAAAGCATTACATCAAAGGTAATTCCCATTTTTTTAAGGGCTTTTCCGCTTGCATGAATGCTTTCTTTTCCATCAGGGCTCAGGCCCTCTTCAGGATCCTGCTCCTTGGGGAGGGCAGATCCATGTTGCATAAGATATATTTCCATATGATCACCTCCTATAATCACACAATTTTAATCATCTTATATTGTTGCACAAGAAATCACAACCACGCATCCGAAATTGTCATTGACTTCTGATGTAAAACGCATAAATTAGGCAGTGTACGTTAATAGTTGCCTGCCCGCCATCAGCTGCGCTTCAGGCGCTTACAGGCGGGTCTGTTGAGAAAAAGCACAGATCAATCAATTAATTCAAATAAAAAGAAAAAATTTGCTGATTCCTATGTTTCATATGATTGCTTACACAATAAAATACGCAACTGACTACGGACACGCCTGTCCCGATATAATCGGGGCGGGCAGGCAACGAACTTCTGACATTATCCAAAAATAAGGATCCTAAAGTAAAAGACACTATGCCGGTCAGACTCGAAATAAAATTAAAGCCAGAGCTGATTGATGCGGAAGGGATGAGCATCAGTCGCAAGGCATCTGCCTACTTTGGACTTACTGTTAGTGACATCAGGGTAATCAGGGTATTAACCATTGACGCTGATCTAAAGAGTGATCAGCTAAAAAGGATCAGGACAGAGATATTCACCAATCCCGTTACTGAGGAATCCTCTTTTCTCCCCCTGGCGGATAATTTCGACTGGATAATATGGGTAGGCCTCAGGCCTGGGGTCAGGGACCCTGCAGGAAGTACAGCGGTTGAGGCTATAGAAGAGCTTTTGGGTATACGGTTTACACACAATGAATCGGTCTACACATCCAGGATATATCAGATAAGGGGAGATCTAAAAAAAGATGGCGTGGAAACAATAGCGCGAGAAATACTGGCAAATGACATCATCCAGCAATGGAGAATTTATAAAAAGAATCAATGGGATGATCAAAAGGGGATAGGCATGAATATCCCTAAGGTTGCCCTTGATAACCAACCGCAGGTAAAAACATTTTCAATTAAAAGCGATGAAGAATTACAGAAATTGTCACAAGAAAGGAGCCTTGCACTACAGAACAGCGATATACCGGTTATACGCGAATATTTCCTGAGAGAGGATGTGCTTGCAAAAAGAATGGCATTTGGACTCGATCTCCCCACAGATGTGGAGCTTGAGTATATATCACAGGCACGGAGTGATCATTGCAACCACAATACATTCAGAGGCCTTTTCCGATACCATGATACGGCTACTAATCATAAAGAGATTGTTGATAATCCCTTTAAAACATGCATTGAAGCACCCACCTTGCAGATAAAAGAGAAAAAGGACTGGGTTGTCTCTGTGCTCTGGGATAATGCAGGCGTGGGCAGGTTTGATGAAAATTATTATTACGTTATTACTGGAGAGACGCACAATAGCCCATCAAATATCGAGGCCTATGGAGGTGCTATCACAGGGATAGTGGGGATTTACCGTGACCCTCTGGGAACGGGAAAAGGTTCAAAATTAATCCTTGGCACATATGGGTTTTGTGTGGGGCCCAGGGATTATAAAGGAGAACTCAAACCACACCTTCATCCAAGGCGACTTCTGGATGGCGTGGTTGAGGGTGTGAGAGATGGTGGAAACAAAAGCGGTATTCCCACCATATTTGGACAGGTTATTTTTGATAAATCCTATATGGGAAAATGTCTCGTTTATGTAACCGCTATGGGCATTATGCCTGCCACAATAGATGGTACCTCGTCCCACATAAAAAGGACGAATCCAGGTGATTTGATAATCATGTGTGGCGGCAGGGTAGGAAAGGATGGCATCCATGGAGTTACGGCTGCCTCTGAGACCTATAGCGAAACTACCCCTGCTGGTCATGTCCAGATAGGAGATCCTTATACCCAGAAAAAAATGCACGATTTTTTGCTCGAAGTTAGGGATGAGGGGCTTATAGAATTTATTACAGATAATGGAGGCGGCGGGCTTTCTTCATCAGTAGGAGAATCAGCCAGGTGCTCTAATGGCTGTCATGTAAGCTTAGAAAAGGTCCCTCTAAAATATGAGGGACTGGATCCATGGGAAATATGGGTGAGTGAATCTCAGGAGAGGATGACTGTAGCGATAAGGCCTGAAAATATTGATAGGTTTATGGAACTTTCCACAAAACATGCAGTAGAGACTACAGTTATTGGTCAGTATAATGATAGCGGATATCTCCACCTTACGTTTAATGACAAGACATGCGCCTATATACCGATGGATCTTCCTAAATCATCATTCCCCCAGTGGGAGTTTGACGCTGAATGGCTTTCTCCATCATCCAGAGGGTTGAAAGAACCTGTCTGGGATGAACCAAAAGAGGTGGGTTCTCTTCTTAAAGCAATGTTAAAAAGGCCAAATATCTGTGCCAAAAACTGGGTTCAAAGGCAATATGACCATGAGGTTCAGGGCGGGAGCATTATAAAACCACTAATAGGGAAAGAGCGGGATATGGTGAGCGATGCCGCAGTGGTGAGACCAGTCTTAGGATCCCAGAGAGGGATTGCTATTACCCAGGCGATAAATCCATTCTATTCCCTTATTGATACCTATCACATGGTAGCAGTCACTATTGATGAGGCGGTGAGACGCTGTATTGCTGTTGGCGGTGATTTATCCTGTATCGGTGGTGTGGATAATTTTTGCTGGCCGACTATTATCTATGATCCTGTAAAAAATCCTGACGGAAAATATAAGGCAGCTCAACTTGTGCGGGCATGCTGGGCGTTACGGGATTACACGCTTGCATTTGGGATACCACTGCTTTCAGGTAAAGATAGCATGTATACCGATGGTGAAGTAAAGGGTCCTTCTGGAAGGACTGAAAAGATATCGGGGCTGCCGACCTTTCAGTTTACCGCTACAACGGTGGTGAAGGATATACGAAAATGTGTGACAATGGATGTAAAGATACCTGGTGATATTGTTTACATCCTCGGAGAAACACGAAATGAGCTTGGGGCAAGTGAGTACTACCTAATGATGAATTGGGTAGGACTTAATGTCCCTGTCGTTGATTCGAGAAAGGCGCTCCCCCTTTACCAGGCGCTTTATCAAGCGATACAGGATGGATTGGTTGCCTCCTGCCATGCTGTTGGTAGAGGTGGATTAGGTATTCATCTTGCCCTGTCAGCAATAGGAGGCAATCTGGGCATGGATATAGACCTCAGGTCTGTTCCAGTTGGCAAAGAGCTTTCTAACACAAGGCTCCTATACTCTGAGTCAGCGGGTAGGTTTATAGTTACCATTGATGAAAAGAAGAAGAAGGCATTTGAGGATATCATGAGTGGGTTGAAATATGCTCGTATAGGAAGAGTTACTGATGCTGATATCCTTCAAGTGGCAGGTGTTGATGGTAAAACTATTGTTACCGAAAAAGTAAGTGATTTAAAAGGCGCCTGGAATGAACCTTTCGGAGATCTGGTATGAAAACAGTCAGGGCGCTTGTTCTTACTGGATACGGCCTAAACTGTGATTATGAAACAGATTTTTCACTGAAACTGGCTGGCGCAGATTCTGAGAGGGTACATATAAATGAGTTGATACCATCTGAAAAGAGTGATGCCAGGGTAACTCTGGATAACTACCATATTCTGGTATTAGGAGGTGGTTTTAGCTGGGCGGATGATCACGGGGCTGGTGTTATCATGGCAGCAAAGTTGAGATACAATATTGGTGATCAAATTGAGGAGTTCATTAGAGAGGGCAAACTCATTATCGGTATCTGTAATGGTTTCCAGGCTCTTGTAAACTTAGGGCTTCTGCCAGGATTTGATGGTGATTATCATTCCAGAAAGGTTGCTCTGACATATAATGACTCGGGAAATTTTGTTGACAGGTGGGTCACGCTCAGGGCTCAAGAGGATAGCGTATGTATTTTTACCAAGGGGATTTTTACCCTTGAGCTCCCTGTGCGGCATGGCGAAGGGAAGTTTTACGCTGAGGGTGAGACTATCGATAGATTGGTAGAAAAAAACCAGGTTGCACTTCGATATGCAGACGAGGAAGGGCAACCCGCTCAAGGCAAATGGCCTTTTAACCCGAACGGATCTCTTTATGATATTGCAGGAGTGTGCGACTCTACAGGGAGGATATTTGGAATAATGCCTCATCCAGAGGCCTACAATCATTACACAAACCATCCGGATTGGACAAGGAAAAGAGAGGAGTTAGCGCGGATGGGGAAGGAGATTGAAGAAGAAGAGGGGGAAGGGATTACCATCTTCAGAAATGCAGTAGAGTATATTCGGGAAAATCTTTAATCCTTCAATTAGCCACAGATCTACACAGATGAGCACAGATTTTTTTCGGCCTACTCAGCCGAATAAAATATACAGTCGCTTCGCGCATGAAGAAGCGTTGGTGGATACCGACAATGCGTATAATTCTGCCCGAAAGGGCATGAAGTTCAATAATTCCACCATCAGAACGATTAATCTGCATAAATCTGCGGCCCGAACAAATCAGATCTTCCAGTATCTCCCTTGAATTGATTTTACCTTATCAAGCACAGGGGATAAGATCCTTTGGTCTTCCTTGCCAGACCAATCTCGGCCCTGTATTGTTGATTCCCCTCTCAATTCTTTTAAGACTGCCTTTGTTGAATCCCTTAAACCCTGCAGGTTATATCCGCCTTCAAGGGTTAAGACAAGTTTACCATCACAGCTTGATCCGGCAATTTCCATAAGGGTGCGAGTCAGGCCGGCAAATCCATCAGGGGTAACTGACATACCGCCTAAGGGATCACCTTCATAAATATCGAATCCAACAGAGGCAAGCACCAGATCGGGCTTGAACTCCTTTGCGATCGGCTGAAGGATATGCTGAAAGATAGCGATATATTCAGCATCGCCGTATCCTGTTGAAAGAGGGACATTAACAGTATAGCCTTCTCCATTGCCTTTTCCTACCTCATTAAAGCTGCCACTCCCAGGGTAATATGGATATTGATGGGTAGAGAAATAGAGGACAGAAGGATCATTTTCAAAGGAGTGCTGGGTACTGTTACCATGGTGTAGATCCCAGTCAGCAATCAGAACCTTTTCCAAGCCCAGCTTTTTCTGGGCATAGACAGCCCCTATTGCGACATTGTTAAAGATGCAGAATCCCATTCCTTTATTTCTTTCAGCATGATGACCAGGTGGTCTCACCAGGGCGAATACATTGTCGAGCTCATCGCCATTTACCATTTTAATGGCATTTAAAAGTCCCCCTGAGGCAAGCAAGGCAGCCAGATAAGAACCGGGAGAGGTCTGTGTGTCTGCATCGAGGTAACTTGATGGCTTACCTGCTGTAGATGCAACCAAATCTATATAATCCTTTGAGTGAATATAGAGCAATTCCTCCTCTGTAGCCTCCCTCACCGGAACATCTGTGTATTTATCTGCCATATCCGGGTCATTCAGCATCTCATAGATAACCTCTAACCTTCGGTGGCTTTCAGGATGAAAGTCTCCGGTCCTGTGTTCGATATATCTTGTATCCCTGACTATTCCTGTCTTATACATAGCGTATCTCCTTTATTGATCTAACTTTTTGAATTTAGACACTTCTTTTACTTACCAAGCGTTACCATCTATGGTCAATGAAAAATGCTTAAAAAATTTTAAATA
>QMLT01000100.1 GCA_003646875.1 Deltaproteobacteria bacterium | reverse complement strand
GGTGTTAAAATATTATCATTTTTTTCTAATATCCTTCCCACACCACTTTTCTGAAAAGATGGATCAACTCCGATCGTATCTATCCATCCAATATTCTCTGGCACACCATACTCCCGCCCACTTGCGTGGCCTAACAGAAAACGTAAAGGTTCATATGTTCAAAGTTCATCCCTGCCCACCCCCCCTATTTATCGGGGAACAGGCAGACGTGAACCCGGAACTTTTAACCAATCCAGTTACGATTTACTATTGACAAAAAGATGTAACTTTGCTTAATTCAATCATGATCCTACACAAGTCAGAGAAAAATAGCCAGGGAGAAATTCTATTAACATGAAAAAATTATTTATTATTTTGTTAGGAGCATTCATTTGGTTGATTACCTTTTTTCAGGTACCCACCTGCCCGCCATCCCTGCTCGACATCCGGCAGGCGGGCGTCAGGCATGTTTGGGCAGGAGAGCCTAAAGATATCTTATCAATTGAGGCCTATGATATGCTCAATACCGTCCCTAATACATATCTGATTGATGTCAGGACGAGAGCGGAATATCAATTGATAGGCCATCCACCGATGGCTTATCTTTTCCCCTACTTTTTTTTAACCGATAAACTTGAAAAAAAAGGAGAGAACTGGACATATCAATTCACCAAGAATAATAAAGCCTTTATAGAAGAAATTAGCAAGAAGTTTCAAAAAACCAACAACCTCCTAATACTATGCAGAGATGGTACCAGGAGCATCCTGGCAGCCAAAAAGCTTATAAAATATGGCTTTAAACATGTTTATAACGTAAAGGATGGATTTGAGGGTCCATTGTTTCCATATTTTGAAGATAAAAATAGGCATAAATTTTATAGACAACTAGCTCATAGAAACAAGATCCACGGTTACAATCATCGCCGCTATTATGGATGGCAATGGTGGGGCCTGCCCTGGACCTATGATATAGATCCTAAATATATCTACCCTCCTGACAAAATCCCAAAAGAAAAAAAGAAATAGTCCAAATCCTTGGTGGAGTGTCGGAGTAAAGGAGCGCCGGGGTACGGGATTTAGAGGAATAGATTTGTCTTCGGTTTACTGCTTTTATTTCCCAATAATCCGGCGCTCCATGCCTCCAGCAAATGCCAGCGCTATTATAGTCTTGCCATCAATTATCTTATGGCTCCTTATCAACCTTATGACCTCATTAAGGGTCAAGATCTCAAGGGATGATATTTCATCTTCATCAATTTTTGTCTCTATCTTCTTGAGATCCCTACCTGAATAAAGGTGGATAAGCTCATTAGAGTATCCAATAGCTGGGGCATATGTATAAAGCCATTGGATAAATTTTGTCTCAAAGCCTGTCTCTTCTATCAGTTCTCTTTTAATACATTCCTCAGGGCTCTCACCTTTATCAATCTTACCTGCAGGAATCTCAAGAGTCTCCCTTTTTAAAGCGTACCTATACTGCCTTACCATGATAATTTCTTCATCTGAAACAAAGGGGACAATCGCTGCAGCCTGCGGGTGATCAATTCGAATACGCTTGCTGATTTTTCCATTTCTCAGGCTCACCTCATCTAAATATGCGGTAAAACTTTTTGTTCCTAAACTTGCCAGGCTTTGTATTTTTCTTTCCATAATAAAATTCCTCTTTTCGTATAAGTTCAGCCACCAAGTCTCAAAGGCACGAAGAAATGATGATGTCTATTATTAAAAATGATATTTAAAGAATTATAATAATCTTGGTGGCTTGGTGTCTTTGTGGCTAAACTAGTACCTTTTTAGGTTGTATTCGTCGTTTATTGGAACTGTTTACACTTCAGATATCACTTTCGCTCCTATAAGAGACTCAATCTCTTTAATCAGATTCTCTTCAGGCATAATGTTGTACCGATTATGTGCAATAACTGTTGTCTGGTTATTTCCATCAAGTGTGACCCTAAACTTAAGCTGGCATTCACCTGGATATCTAAAGATGAGGTCTTTTAACTTCATGAGGCTGGAGCGGTTAAGTCCTCCCTGTGAAACTGGTATTACTATTGAATTAATGGTTCTTTGCTTCACTGTTTCCAGGGCAACTATATCCTGGGCCCTAATCTTTGCCGTATTATCGCTTACCTCGGCATCTCCTGTTATTAAAAGAGGTCTGTCATCATTTAGTAAGGTGGCACATCGAGCAAACACATCTGGAAACACTACAACCTGAGTGAAGCCTTTCTTATCTTCCACATTAATGATTGCCATCTTTTCCCCTTTTCTTGTCCTCTTTATCCGGATGGCATTAACGAGACCGGCTAACTTAACAGTAGATTTGTCTTTAACTCTAACAAGATCCTGTGTTGTTGTAGTGGCAAACTGGTCTATCACATCCGCAAATCTATCCAGGGGATGACCGGTGATATAAAACCCGAGAGATTCCTTTTCTTTCCTTAACTTTTCATCATCCGTCCATTCGTCAACATCTATAGGTTCAAATGAACTATCTTCTTCTTTCCTGGATAAAAAAAGGTTAAACATATTCAGCTGATTCGGGTCTTCACTAATCCCGCCAAAGGCAATGGCATCATTCAGGGAAGCAAAAAGTCTTGATCTAAACACACCTGTAAAGTCAAAGGCCCCACACTGGATCAAGCCTTCTAATACCCTCTTATTCACCTTTGATTTATCTACCCTCTTACAAAAATCTCTCAGCGAGATAAAAGGGCCCCTTCTTTCTCTCTCATGAACAATCGCTTCTACGGCCTTAAACCCAACATTTTTTACTGCGGCCAGACCAAACCGAATACTCTTCCCAACAACAGAAAAGTCTACTTGACTCTCGTTTATATCAGGAGGAAGTATAGGTATATCCATTTCCTTACACTCAGCGATATTTTTAATAGTTTTATCCTGGCTTCCCATATCCTCTGTAAGCAAAGCAGCCATGAACTGCACTGGATAATGGGCCTTAAGATAGGCCGTAAAATACGCTATCATAGCATAGGCTACTGAATGGGATTTATTAAAACCATAACCACCAAATTTTTCTATCAACTCAAAAACATGCCCTGCCTTATTACTATTTAATCCATTCTGACCAGTCCCTGCTAAAAAACGTTCTTTTTGCTGCGCCATCTCATCAGCCTTTTTTTTACTTATAACCTTGCGTAATAAGTCTGCCTCGGCAAGGGTATAGTTGGCGAGCACCTGGGCAATTCGCATAACCTGTTCCTGATACACAATAACGCCGTATGTCTCATTCAGAATCGCTTCCAATTGAGGTAAAAGATACGTCTCTTTAATTTCTCCATGTTTTCTTTTAATAAAATCATCAACCATGTTGCTGCCCAGGGGACCTGGACGATAAAGGGCAACTGATGCAACTATGTCTTCAAAAACACCGGGTTTGAGATTCCTTAGGAGTTCTTTCATGCCAGCGCTTTCCAGTTGAAATACACCAGTAGTTTTCCCACTGCTGATTAACTGAAAGGTTTTGCTATCCCCCATTTTTATTTCATCTAACGTAACAGCCTGACCCGTTGTCTTCTCTATGAGGTTTAATGTATCCTGGATAACGGTCAAGGTCTTAAGCCCTAAAAAATCAAATTTGATGAGCCCAAGCTGTGCTACCTGATCCATGGTATATTGGGTCATAATTTCCCCATTTGGTCCTTTAAACAGGGGTAGGTATTCAACTAAAGGCCTATCAGATATCACTATACCGGAGGCATGGGTGGAGGCATGTCTGGTTAAACCCTCTAAGGATCTACTAATTCTCAAAAGTCTTCGTTCATCATCAGTTCCCTCTTCCATGGCCTTAAGCTGTGGCTCAGCATCTACTGCCTCATCTAATGTAATATTAATTCCTTCTGGAATAAGTTTTGCAATTCTATCAGCCTCTGCATATGACATATTAAGAGATCGGCCAACATCTCTTATTACAGCCCGGGCCTTCATTTTTCCAAAGGTTATTATCTGAGAGACATTTTCTCTTCCATACTTGTTGCTGACATAATCAATCACTCTATCCCTGTTCTTAATGCAAAAATCGATATCAATATCAGGCATACTTATTCGGCCAGGGTTTAGAAAACGCTCAAACAGGAGATCATATTTGATTGGATCAATATCTGTTATTTTTAATGCATATGCCGCAAGGGATCCAGCAGCAGATCCCCTTCCCGGACCAACAGGAATGCCTGATTTTCTTGCATAGTCTATAAAATCTGCCACTATCAAGAAATAACCTGCAAAGCCCATTTCATTAATGGTTTTTAACTCATAGGCCAATCTCTTCTTGTATTCATTTTTTAATTCAGCAGATATCGATCCCTCAAGGGCCTCTTTTCGAACCAATCTCTTCTCCAAACCCTCCTGTGCCTCTTTAGCGAATTTTTCTTCCAGGTTAAGATTACCTGACACCTGAAAAACAGGGTATTTATAGTGGCCAAATTCCATCTCATAGTTGCACCTTTTAGCCACGTTCAGGGTATTGCTTAGCGCTTCGGGAAATTCATTTAAATCACTAGCCATTTCTGCTTGCGATTTGAAATAAAACTCATTATTAGAAAATTTTAACCTTCCTGGATCATCAACACTCTTTCCTGTTTGGATGCATAAAAGGATATCATGCGCCTCGGCGTCTTCCTTATTGAGATAATGACAATCGTTGGTTGCAATCAAAGGAAGAGACAGGTCTTTTGCTAACTCTTTTAATGCCTTATTAACAGCAATCTGCTCAGGCATTTTATTGGCCATTATCTCTAAATAGAATCGGTCATGGTCAAATATAGATGCCAGCTCGAGCGCATACTTTTTTGCTTTATCCACTCTTCCATTCTTTAGAGAATAAGGAACATGCCCCTTGAGACATGCTGAAAGGGCAATTAATCCTTCATTATATCTCTTTAACAGCTCCATATCGATCCTGGGATGATAATAAAAACCCTCCAGATTCCCCAGGGTGACAAGCCTGCTCAGATTCCTATAACCGGTCTCATCCATGGCAAGAAGAACAAGGTGATATGCATTTGGCTGTCCGTCTGTGGACGGTGATTTATTCTTCCTGCTCCCAGGCGCTATATATGTCTCACAGCCTATGATTGGCTTGATGCCGGCCTCAGTGGCCTTTGAATAAAACTCCACCGCCCCAAACATGTTCCCATGGTCGGTAATTGCCACTGAATCCATGCCAAGATTGTCAGCCTTTTTTAGCATTTCACTTATTCGTATTGCCCCATCGAGCAAACTGAATTCAGTGTGAACGTGCAGGTGAACAAAAGGGATCTGTTCATTTGGCATGGGTTTGTTTTTTTCGTTCTTTGCCATATATGTTTGACGGATTTTATGAAGTTAGATACATATTAACGAAGCATAAAATTATCATATGGCAAAGAAAAAATAGCTTCAAGCTTTTTTAGATAAAAAATTTTCATAATATTTTAGAAGGCAGCTAAACGTGAGAATCCATCCATTCCTGCTAAGGGTAACAAGGTGCCGGGTAAATGCGTCATGCCGAAGAGAAGTGGTTAAGGAGATTCACTTATTTTTGTACCAGTCTTCGATTTCTGCCCCTTGATACTCCTCCTGCTTAATTGTGAGATCCATGTTAATGACGAGACCCGAATGCTTCTTGATCTCAGAATCCTCTTTCAATATTATATGCCGATCCCGAGCCCCCTGGACATCCTCCAATGCCTTTTTCAGGGCTATCCCAATTGCATGACCCTTATCTATCGCTCCATGTTTAAATTTGGGGGCAACACCATTTTCAGCGATGTCTTCGGCAAAGTGCGCAAGCTGCTTCATCTTTTCCATGGCCTGGTCCATGATCTTCCAGCCAATGTTTTTATCTTTTTGGAAGAGCCAGGCAGTACGGATGTGCTGTAGCATCTCGGTATATTTGCTGGTTACCTCTGATTGTAATATATCCAAGAATTCTTTTGGTAATTCACTTTCTTTTTCTGGAAGTCCCGCTGCTTCTTCAGGGCTTAATTTGTCCAGCTTCCTTTGAAACTTCCTGGCATGGATGGCTGATTCCCAGGCCTCTCTCTGGAAAACACGCTTGATATGGGAATTATCTATATTATCTGCTTCTCCGTTGTAATGAGGTATTAATTTCTCCTCATATTCAACATATGATTTAAGCATAGCGGCCCTGCTGGTCGGATCATGGGGGTAGGGTGCAGGCGTGAAATTAGGCTCTCCCCCCAACTCTCCTATTATCATACCCAGCCAGTGCATATGCCACATCTCCTCCCTGCTGATGGAGATGAGGCTTGAACCAAGGGGTGTATCTTCCCCTTCCATATACCCATGCACGAGATAGCGGATGATTGCTGCGTGCTCATCAGCAAGATCCCTGTTTAACTTAACAATCAATTCTTGCTTGTCCATCACTAACTCCTTTATTGAATGGTAGTTTTTTCCCTTTACTTCTTCCCTTCCAGCCTGAATTCTAACCAATCAACCATCTCCTGGACGTTCTTACTCATATCCCATCGGCCATTGGCAAAAACACCATAGTCAGCCCCATCCGTAGGAAGCGAGAAAACTGACCTGGCATCCACCCATGGCTATGACAGGAAAGTCAAACCTTTTGCAGTAAGTATATATCAAACGTTACTC
>QMLT01000099.1 GCA_003646875.1 Deltaproteobacteria bacterium | reverse complement strand
ATGCGAGGCGGGCGGGTTCGTGGCTGAATATTTACAAGGGTTAACATATCTGGAGACAAAAATTGTTTATTTTAGCTAATTTTCTCATAGCCGTAGCAAAAATATTGAACATAGGTTTAACTATCTATATGTGGATTATCATTGGCAGGGCTATAATCTCCTGGGTGAACCCTGATCCATACAATACAATTGTGAGATTTTTATATACTGTAACTGAACCTGTGCTCTATGCTATTAGAAGAAGGTTGCCAATAAATTTTGCTGGTTTCGATTTTTCACCCATTTTTGTTATTTTGGCAATTATTTTTCTTCAAACCTTTGCGGTTAACAGCCTACTCCAGTTCGCAGCGCAACTTGGTGCGAGATAATGAATGATCCAGTTGTTACCATTAAAGTTGTGCCGCGTTCTTCGATAAATAAGATAGTTGGTTTTGAAGGAGACATCTTGAAGGTAAAGGTGAAATCTGCCCCTGTTAATGGATCAGCAAATAGAGATTTGATAGTTTTGTTGTCTAAATGCGTCAAGGTTGCGAAAGAAAAAATCGAGATTTTATCTGGCCATAGATCAAGACTTAAAAAAATAAGATTTCATGGCATTAAAAAAAATGATCTCTTTGTTCTTTTAAACAGATAATTCAACCATTATGTCCTGCCTATGATAAGACTGCCAATGCGCTTCATTTCGCCACCCAAAAAGAGGATCTAATTTCTTAAAAGTACTATACAAGAACAATACATCTTTAGTTTTTTGTTGCCAAAACATATATTTTCCCGTTAAATAGATGTAGTGTTTATGTGAGTGTCAAAATGTTGATGTAAAATGATTTTTGAGGAGCAGAAGAAAATTTTTCCATGTCCAATATCAATGGTAAGAAAATAGTACTTGGTATAACAGGAAGTATAGCAGTTTATAAATCTGCTGAGTTGGTAAGGCATTTAAAGAAGGCTGGCGCAATAGTAAAAGTGGCAATGACCAAAAATGCCACATGGTTTGTAACCCCTCTCACATTTGAAACGCTCTCTGGAAATAGGGTAATAGAGGATATGTTTTCGCAGCCTGGAACCTCGATTGATCATGTATCATTAGGGCAGGAGAGCGATTGTATAGTAATTGCACCAGCTACGGCAAATTTTATAGGAAAGATTGCCCATGGAATCGGAGATGATTTCCTTTCCACCCTCATACTGGCTGCCACCGCTAAGATACTTATCTGCCCTGCTATGGATAAAGAAATGTTTAAAAATAGCATAGTTCAGTCCAATATCCTGATCTTGAAAGAGAGAGGATTTATAGTAATGGAACCAGAAGAGGGTATGTTAGCCAGTGGCGCTGTTGGATTGGGCAGGTTTCCTGATCCATTGGCTATTGCGGAAGAGATACAATGTTTGCTTGCCAATAAGGATTTGCAGGGTTTAAAGGTGCTAATTACTGCGGGCCCAACAATCGAATTTATTGATCCGGTGCGGATGATAACCAACCGATCTACCGGCAAGATGGGCTATGCTATAGCAAGGGCTGCGCGAAGAAGAGGAGCGGACGTTACACTGATAAGTGGACCAACACATCTTGACCCTCCTAAGGGGATACACATGGCTAATGTTGAGACAGCTGAAGAGATGAGAGGGGCGGTCATGGATCACTATAAGGGAAAGGATGTGATTATCAAAGCGGCAGCTGTAAGTGATTACAAACCCCTGAACAAGGCCAAGGAAAAGTGGAAAAAAAAAGCAGGAAAAACAATAGTAGAGATGATACCTACACCAGATATTCTGGAAGAGCTTGGTAGAAATAAAGGAGATATTACCCTGGTTGGTTTTGCTGCAGAGACTACTGATCATATAGCAAATGCGCTTGGTAAGATAAAAAAGAAAAACCTGGATTTAATTGTCCTTAACGATGTCTCAAAAGATGATAGGGGATTTGCAGCGGAGACAAATGAGGTTAGAATGATTGATAGAAAAGGAAACGAGGAAGTAGTCCCTCTGACGTCAAAGGATGAGGTAGCAGATAAAATACTTGACCGGATAAAGTACCTATAAACGTAATGGATGCAAGAGACGAGTTAATAGATTTGCTAGGTCAGGTAAAAGAACAGTTGATAAATAGTAAGGAAATTGGACTTGATGCCCCAATTCTATCTACTCATAGTCTACAGTATCTCAGAAAGGGTCCTCAATTGGATATAGAGCCCTTAAAAGAAAACTTTTACTGTAATAGTCTTGAGGAATTAGAAAATTTTATTAATAATTGCGATAGGTGCAGACTGAGTAAAGAAAGAAAAAACATTGTCTTTGGTGAGGGACCGCCAAATGCCAGACTCGTCTTTGTTGGCGAGGCGCCTGGAATGGAGGAAGATTTAACAGGCAGACCCTTTGTAGGCCAGGCAGGTAAACTTCTTACAAATATTATAAAGGCTATGGGTTTGACGAGAGATGAGGTCTATATCTGTAATATAGTTAAGTGTCATCCTCCACGTAATAGAGACCCAGAGCGAGATGAGATAGAGATGTGTCTTCCTTTTTTAGAGGCACAACTTTCTTTAATTCAACCAGAGATCATCTGTGCTATTGGCAGAATATCTGCTCAGAGCCTTGTACGTGAAGATTTTAAGATAACAAGGGAGAGGGGTCAGTGGCAGTCATTTCGCGGTATTCCTTTAATGCCTACCTATCATCCAGCATATCTATTAAGGTATCCTCAGGCTAAAAAGGCTGTTTGGGAGGATATGCAAGAAATTATGAAAAGGTTAGGGCTAAAAGACCCCAGGGAGTTAAGAGATTAACAAAAAATGAAAAAATCTTTTTTTATCATCATTCTTACTGTCTTCACAATGGCGCTCTTTATCCATAATGTCCCTGCCGAGAAAAATAGCGCCATGGTGATTGAACTTGACGGCACTATTAATCCTGGCACAGCCCAATTTGTAATAAAGGGTCTGAAGCGCGCTGAGGTCAGCAAACACATGTTAGTCATTATTAGACTTGATACGCCAGGTGGGCTTGATTCCTCTATGAGGAGCATTGTGAAGTCTATATTGAATTCCTCTGTCCCGGTTGTGGTTTATGTGGCACCAAGGGGCGCGCGAGCTGCCTCAGCAGGGGTTATGATTACAGTAGCGGCCCATATTGCAGCTATGGCACCTCAAACAAACATAGGTGCGGCCCACCCTGTCAGCGCTGATGGCAAAGAGATTAATAAGACCATGTCTAAGAAGGTAGTCAATGATATGGTTGCGTATGTCAGGAGTATTGCGAAAGACAGGGGGAGGAATCAGGACTGGGTTGAGAAGGCTATCAGGGAAAGTGTTAGCATAACAGCAGATGTAGCGGTTAAAAAAAAGGTAGTTGATCTTGTGGCAAGGGATATGGATGATCTTTTAGCGCTTTTAAATGGCAGAGAGATAGCGCTGAATAAGGGCAAAGTAACATTAGAGACCAAGGGACTGAAATTGATCTATGTTGCCCCGGGATGGAGGGATAGGGTGCTTAATACTATCAGCAATCCAAATATAGCCTATATCCTTATGATGATTGGAATGGCAGGCCTTTATTTTGAGCTGTCACATCCTGGCGCAATATTTCCGGGGGTTATAGGCGCTATTTCACTCATATTGGCCTTCTTTGCCTTTCAGACATTGCCGGTAAATTATGCAGGACTTCTCCTTATTGCCCTGGCTATTGTGTTCTTTATAGCAGAAATAAAGGTTTCAAGTTATGGCCTCTTATCTGTGGCCGGTCTCATTTCTCTAACCCTTGGCTCGATAATGCTTTTTGAAAACATTAGAGTATCCTTAAACCTCATGATGCCTACTATTGTTATGATAGGTGGTTTTTTTGTTATAATTGCATTCCTGGCATTTAGGGCATATAAGGGAAAGCCAACAAGTGGGATGGAAGGATTAATAGGCCAGACAGGTGTTGTAGAGGAAAAAATTGACCCTGTTGGGTTAATCTTTGCTCACGGGGAATACTGGAAAGCTACCAGCACAGAGGTTGCTGAGCAAGGGGAAAAGGTGCGGATTATAGGCTCAAAGGGGCTTGAGTTGATAGTTGAGAAGGTATCAATTGAAGATTGAAGATTCCTGTGTATAAAGGTTATCAATTGTCAATAATCAATTAAAGGAGGGAGATTATTATGTTTTATATTCTTGCAATAATATTGCTTATACTCTTTCTGAGCGCAGCAGTTAAAGTCCTGAGAGAGTATGAGAGGGGAGTTGTTTTTAGGTTAGGAAGGGTATTAAAGAGACCAAAAGGCCCAGGGCTTGTTATCATTATCCCAATTATTGATAAGTTGATTAGGATTAGTCTTCGCCTTGTGGCCATGGATGTTCCTCCCCAGGACGTGATTACAAAGGATAATGTTTCCATTAAGGTGAATGCTGTTATCTATTTTAGGGTCATGGATCCAAGCAATGCTGTTATTGAGGTAGAAAATTACCTGTTTGCTACCTCCCAGCTTGCCCAGACAACCTTGAGAAGCGTTTGCGGACAGGTTGAACTTGATGCGCTTTTATCAGAGAGGGACAGGATAAATGCCAGATTGCAGGAAATACTTGATAAACACACTGATCCCTGGGGGATCAAGGTCTCTAATGTAGAGGTAAAGCACATTGATCTTCCTACCGAGATGCAGCGAGCCATGGCCAAGCAAGCAGAGGCTGAAAGAGAGAGAAGGGCAAAGGTTATTAATGCACAAGGTGAATCTCAGGCTGCTGCTAAATTGGCTGAGGCTGCCAACACTATTCAAGATTTTCCCTATGCCCTTCAGTTACGATATCTTCAAACCCTGAGGGAGGTTTCAGCCGAGAACAATTCAACCACACTGTTTCCGATTCCAATCGATCTATTTAAACCATTTTTTAAAAAAGAGTAAGTAAAGAATAATGTCAGTCCCGATAAACCGGGATTGCCAGCAGATAGTTGTTTCTGCATTTCTAAATGATTAGTACCTGTTACGGATACAAATAAACCAAGCGCCAACAACGGACAACATACAACTAACCACGTATAATACTTGGGGAATAATCATGGATACAGAGAAAAAAAAGGAAGAAAAGAAAAAAAAAGGAAAAGATTTAGATCGAATGACCGTTAAGGAGTTAAAAGAGGTAGCTGCTGAAACCACTGATTTGGTTGGTGTTCATGCAATGAAGAAGTCCGAGTTATTAGCGGCAATTAAAGACGCAATGGGGATTAAAGAAGAAAAGACTCCGAAGGAAAAGATTGGAAAGGAAGCTACCACTATTAAAGAAATCAAAACAAAGATTATAGAACTCAAGGCTAAAAGGAAGGAAGCAAGGAAGTCAAGAGATAAGCGGATGGTTCATATATTGAGGAGGAAGATAAATAGACTAAAAAAAGAAACAAGAAGGATATCAAAGGCTTAGCTCCTCAAACCTCAGATATACACGGATAGATAAGTATAGGAATTTGGTCCTGACATTCAGTTATAAAATTCGAAACTCGAAATCCGAAATCCGAAACAAATTCTAACTACGAATTCTCAAATGTTCAAAACGTCCCCGATTATGAGTATTATTCCCTTATCGATAGTTTTGATCATTTGAATTTTGATATTTGTTCCCCTCAATCGGGGTATTCGGATTTCGGATTTTTGTTTTTAGATCCAAACAACACATCATAACTGACATTGGTAAGAAAATGGAAATGTACCAGGTAATGGCAATTATTCCTGCTGCAGGCATTGGCGCCAGGATGGGTTCTAATAAGCCAAAGCAATTTATCGATCTATGCGGAAAGCCAATTTTAGCAGTTACCCTGAGTCATTTTCAGCAATGCAATCTGGTTGACAAGATAGTAGTTGTGGTGTCTAAAGATGATGTGGATTATTGCAGCCGGGAGATAGTGGATAGATATAAACTGAATAAGGTTTTTAACGTTATTGTTGGAGGAAAAAGAAGGCAGGATTCTGTAAGGAAAGGGCTTGAGGCGGTTGACGATTTGTGTAGGTGGGCGCTTATCCATGATGGTGTCAGACCTTTAGTTACAACTGAACTAATTGAGAAGGTGATTAAGGCAGCAAAAAAATTTAGGGCAGTGATTACTGGTCTTCCTGTCAAAGAAACAGTAAAAGAATTAGACGATCAGAGCATGGTTTTACGATCCGTTGATCGAAGTCAATTATGGTTGATTCAGACACCCCAGATCTTTAGATTCGAGGATATCAATTTGGCCCATCAGAAGGCTATTAAAGATGGTTGGGAAGAGGCGACAGATGATGCTTTTCTGATTGAAAAAATGGGTATTCCGGTCAAGATAATTGAAGGCGAGGAGAATAATATAAAAGTAACTACACCCCGGGACCTCGATATAGCACGATTCTTACTCTCAAAGAAAAGCGCTTAAAGTTATTTATTGTGAATTTTGGATTTAGGAATTGAGAATAGAATAGAATAGAGTATGCAGTAAGCAGTAGAAAACAACAAACAACAAATGACCAGTGACAAATGACTATCAGGATCGGTACCCGGGCCAGCAAACTGGCCCTTGCTCAAGCTAAATGGGTAATCGATAGAATCACCGCTCGCTATACTGATATCAAGGTTGATTTAATTAAGATAACAACAAACGGTGATAGGATCATT
>QMLT01000098.1 GCA_003646875.1 Deltaproteobacteria bacterium | reverse complement strand
TGTCAAGCCCTGAGACCTCTGTGGCGCCATACCCCTGAACAATTGGGACACCGATTGCCCTTAAAAGCTTAAGGTTGTCGGGGCTTAAGGCCGCACCTGCTGTAATCGGGGTTCTTGTTTTTGTAAAACCAATCTTATCCTGCAATGCCCTGAAAACAGACCAGTAGGCGATAAATCTCAATACCTTCCAGTACCAGGGAATCACTTGACCAGTCTCTTGAAATTTAGCCAACCTATATCCTACAGGTAAGAAAAGGTTATACACAGATTTTTTCCACCAAGGCGCGTCGATCATCTTTGATTGGATCTCGGAACAGACCATCTCCCATTGTCTTGCCCCAAACAGAATAACCTTCGGGCCTACCTCTCGGAGATCAGATTGTATAGTCTCTGCCTTTTCTATAAAATTAACCACAATACCCTTTACCAAATTTGGGGCTACGGTAAAGATCTGTTCGCCGATCCATGCAGGAGGCAAAAAGGAGAGGTTTTCATCTTTCTCTCTCCAGGGTAAGGCCTCATCCCATCCTTTGTAAATTGATAAGAGGTTTTTGTAGCTAACCATCGACCCCTTTGGGAGTCCGGTAGTGCCGGAAGTATACAGGAGCACAGCTATACTATCCGCATCTGTCGAATCAATGGATTTATAAAAAAAATCAGGGTGATCCTTTTCATATTCCTTTCCTATTTCCATAATATCATCAAAGCCTATGAACCAGGGATCATCATAACTCCACATCCCCTTAGCAATCCAGTAAATCAATTTTTCAACCTTGGGGATCTCTTCCTTGATAGAAAGGATTTTATCCACCTGCTCCTGATCATCAACCAGAACGATCCTGGCTTCACAGTGGGCAATAATGTATTGTAACTCCTTAGGGGTTGCATCGGTGTATAATCCTACAGATATACCCCCTAAAGATTGAGCGGCTAATTGGCCGAAAAACCACTCAGGCGCATTCTCACCGCAAATAGCAATACGATCTCCAGCTCCAAAGCCTAAGCTTGCAAGGCCGCCAGCGAATGCCTTTATGCGCTCATGGTTATCCTTCCAGGTTAATTCCTGCCAGATTCCAAAATCCTTATACCGATATGCTACTTTATCACCCATCTTCCGGTAATTTCGCCGCATAAGCTTCGGAAAAGTATCATACCCCTCCTGAGGCATGAGTTTCTCCCACGTCTGCTGGGTTATCGAGCTCTTCATGCTTTAACTCACTATAATGCAGGGATTTTAAATTCTGAAGAGAATTCTTGAAACTTTTTCCCTAGTTCTGGACAATCCGGCAGAGAGGTAGCATAGCGTGCCTTGATGTAAAATGTCTTTTTATCTCCTCCAAGGGCCTTCCAGACCCCATTAAGCGTTCCAACAGCGCCCTTGATTCCACCTCCTATACCGCGCAAGATATATGAACCTATCATTCCCCCATAAATAAGAGGAGAGGTATAAGACCAGTTAATTTCCTCCCCGGCAGGCACATATGTAATGGGCATTGAACCGCTCTGGATAATAGTCTTATCAGCAGTGCCATCATCCACCTTGACCTCAAAATAAAAATCACTGATCCTGGCTAATGCCTGCTGCGGATTGGAAAAGGTAAATGTTGTGCTAAAAACAAATACATCGGTCTTCTGAAACTTGCCCTTGGACATTGGATTAAGTCGTTCTACACCAATGTCCGTTATTTTTACTGGAGATAGAGTAGCTGGGGCAGAGCCAGCCTTTAGTGATGCGCAAGACAAGATCAATCCCAAACTAACTATTGCCAATAATAAACTTGACATAAACCAACTCATTTTTTTTGCCATTTCTTCCTCCTTTTTCGTGGTTTGCCTACGGTTTATTGATTACCTTATACTGCTATTAAAAGATATATAAACTACAATGCCTTCTCTGTAATTTTAATCAACTATTTCTTCCCGTTGAAAGACATCCTCCTTGTAAGCAGCCAAAAGGGTACATTTCTCATAGCATCGAACTTTTCCTTTACCACGGGTACCTCCTTTGGCCAGATGCCTTTCATAATAACCACACCTGGTTGTTCCATCATGGTATACCATTATAGTTACCCACTCTTTAACGGTATCACAAAACAGTTTTGTCGCAGTTATTTTCCATCCCATTTTAATATAGTTTCTTAAGTTATAGATTAGAAAAGACCATCAAAGTTCATCCCACCCTATGGCTATATTCACAGGGTGGGATACTAAACTCATTTCGGAAACTTTGCTGTAAACGAGACTACCTTTTGTTCTTCTCCTGCTATAAAAGTAGCCGCTCCTCCTTTGACATAAATGGGGATATTATAAGCTGGAATACCTGTCCACCATTTTTCAAGAAGAGCCCAGGCATTCGTTCCCTTTTCCTTTACCTTAAAGGCATTCGGAACCAAAAGACTCAATAGGACCTGCCGAACATCAAGTATTGAGGGCACAGATATTTGGTTGGTCTTTCCAGGTGGAATCCACTGAGTTTCGTATGCATTGACCATATTAACATCAAAATCCTCAAATGCAACAGTAAACCCAAAGCCATCTAACTTAACTGGAAAATTATTAGGATTTGTGATATTAAAGACAAAGGCCAGTGGAAGCACTGCGCTATTGTTACCTGCCTTACCCTTAGTAGGCTTTATCTTCCCACTATAATACCAGTATCCATTATACTGAGTAACTTGAACTGAGTCCAGGGCTACTATTGGAGCCTTAAAAGTGGCTGAAGTTGGCTTGCTTTGCATACTGGCACAAGAGGCAAATATCATTCCCATACCAAATATGAGTACTATCAGTAATATAGTAGATTTTTTAGTCATAATAAACCTCCCTCGTTAAAGTTTGGGATTATGTTAGCCATCTCTTTCTTCTCTTGTAATGTTTTACCTCTGCAAAACTCTTTGATTTTCCTTTTTCAGAGAGGCCGAGGTAAAAGTCCTTTATGTCTTCATTTTCCCTTAATCTTTCGGATGTATCATCCATGACTATTCGTCCTGTCTCCATTACATATGCATATGGGGCCACATTCAGGGCCAGCTTAACATTTTGTTCTACCAGAAGGATAGATATGTGTTCGTCCTTGTTAAGCCTTATTAAGATATTGAATATCTCATGGATAAGCATAGGGGCAAGTCCCATGGATGGCTCATCTAAAAGCACCAGTTTGGGCTCTGTCATCAGAGCCCTGCCAACAACACACATCTGCTGCTCTCCCCCGCTCACAAATCCCGCTACTTCACTCCTCTTTTCCCTTAGCCTGGGAAAATAGTGATACACCAGCTCCAAGCCATCATTGACAGACCCTGACTTTCTCAAATGCGCCCCAACCTTGAGGTTCTCTTCAACGGTGAGATGCTCAAATACCCTGCGGCCTTCGATTACCTGTATAATACCCATCTTGGCAATCTCTACCGCAGTTTTTTTATGTATTCTCACGCCTTCAAACTCAATGGCCCCATCAGTGACCTCTCCAACCTCAACCTTAAGGAGCCCCGAGATGGATTTCAGAGTTGTGCTTTTACCTGCCCCGTTGGCGCCCAAAAGGGCCACTATACCGCCTCTTGGGATTTCAATAGATACACCCTTGAGCACAAGGATTACCTCATGGTATTTGACCTCGATATTATTTACCATTAATATCTTTTCTGCTGCTTCCAATTGGAAACCTCCTTGCTTACCACCCATGCCATTGAGATGCCCATTTTTTTGGCCATCGGGCCTTTACATTAATTGTCTTTACATGATGAAATGTGCCATTTTTTAGCTCAAATACAGGGACTATTCCGGTGCTTCTATGGTCAGTAACTGTATATGTTACAGGGCTTGTGCCGAGACCTCCATCTGCAATGGCAAAATCGCTCATAGTCTCAAAGCCCTTATGCAAAATACCCGGGCCGGTCAAATCACCGGCCTTATCAGCGCGGATTAATGCCTCTCTGAGTAAAAGGACATTTGCCCATGCGGTTACCGTAAATTTAAGGCGTTTTTTCAAAGGAATTGCAGGGGTATATTTCCTTGCATATTCCTTCACCGTTTTCATCATTCCCTTATCGCTGCCAATAAAATACGCTGGGCCAGCACACATAGAGCCTTCTGCGGCCTCACGCGCTAATCTTGGTAAATTTTCATCATACCCCCAAAAGTTAACAAGCCAATCAGTATGAAGTCCAAGGGCATATGCATCCCTCATTGTGGCAGAAACAGCCATTGTGGTATTTCCATGCCAGCATACATCAGGTTTGAACTTTTTAAGGGCCATGATCTGGCTTTTGGTATCAATGGAGGTAAGACCTACGTCCTGATCCGGGCCTATCTCAAAACCGAGCATTTTCGCCTGATCCTTTATAGCCTTTATAGGAGCGCTGGCATAGGGGCTTGGAAAAGAATATACACAAGAAAGGCGTGGCGACCGTTTACCATAGTCCTTATTTTTTGGCCACCTTGTTTCAAACCATGCAGTTAGATTTGCTCGAGCCTGTGTAGAATAGTCGGGAGCGAAAAAAAGATTATAAGCACTCTTAGCGGGGTTTGTCAGATGGGCTGAAAAAGATGCCGATACATATGGAAGTTTGTCTTTAAAGACAGTTGGAGAAAGAGCCTCGGTATCTCCAGTTCCCCAACCTTCTATGGCAATTACTCCCATGCGCTTAAGAAGTTTGTACTTGGTAAGAGCTTCCGGAATTCTGTAACCGTAATCAAACCAGGTATACTTAATCTTTTTCCCATTAATGCCGCCTGTATCATTAACATAATGCCAGGCATCAGATAAACCTAATGCATAGTCTTTACCAACATCCGAAGTAGCGCCCGTGCAATCTGTAAGGCCACCAATCTTTATAACCTTGGCCATAGCCATGGAGGATAGGCCAAACAAAAATACAACTGCCGATAAAATAATGAAGAACTTTCTCATTTTCATAGCTTCCCCCTTTTTTTAAAAATAAACCTAAGTTAAACTTCCCTAACAATTTATTTATTAAGATTATTGCTGCAATTCACCCCCTTTCGACTGTTGGTTACATCGTTAATTAGTTAAGTAGTTAATTCGGTAATTTATTTACCATTCAACAATTAAACTATTTGACCACTCAACTAGCTCATCAACTTTAATCCTAATACGAAAACGGCCACAGGTTAAAATAATTTTTGATCTGCCACCAGCGGTAAGAAAGGCCGCGGGGTTCATAAATTAAAAAGGCGCATATAGCCAGCCCAAAGGCAGATTCCTTTATGTACAAAAATTTAACCATAAGGGCAGGATAAAAGTCGCCGAGGGATATTACACCCATCTGTATAAACTCCATTACCATTACCATAAAAATGGAACCGAATATTACTCCATCTATACCTGCGCCACCGATTAATATCACGCCCACCAACCAGAGGGACCAGAACCAGGGAAAATGCTCAGGGCTCAGAGCAGCTAAGTTTGCTACCCAGAATGCACCTGCAATACCTGCAATAAATCCTGCCACAAAGAAATTCAATAGCTTATACCAATAAATATTAATCCCAAGGGTCTCGGCTGCAATATCATTATCTCTAATGGCAACCCAGGCCCTCCCAACCCTTGTCCTCAGAAGATTGGACATCATCATAACCGTGAGGGTCAAAAGGATAATCATCAAAAAATATACCTTTAAATCCGAATCTATAACCCAGGGGCCTATCTTAATGGTGCCTGGTGGAAGGGAAAATGCCTGCCCTCTGCCGCCAATTTGGCTTACATACTGGGTCAGAATAAAGTCGACTGTGATAAACTGGGCGGCCATGGTAGTTAAAATAAGGTAAAAACCCTTGACCCTGGCCGAGGGAAGCCCAAAGAGAACACTCCACAGACCAGCAACAATACCAGCAATTATGATGCTTAGAGGATAAGCTAAGCCCCAGTTAATGAGAAATTCTGGCCAGGGGAACTGGAGAATTAGAAGAGTGCTTGTATAGGCGCCTACCGCTATAAAGGCTGCATGCCCCAGGGTTATCAGGCCTGCATAACCTATAAGGAGTTGCACACCCAGGGCACCAAGGGCAGTGTAACCGATCATGTTAGCCACACCAAGCCAATATCTGCTTAAGGTTAATGGAAACACAACAAAGAGAATAAATAGAAGTAGAATCATCTTCCCCTTTATCACCGGTGTCTGCCACCAACCCTGATCCTTGGCATAGTTTTCATGGTAATACCCACACGGAAGCCAAACTCTTGACATAGATCATCTCCTTAATTCAAGTTAAAATGTAAAATTAGCAATTAGTAATTAAAAGTCAAATTACCACCGCCAGAGGCGGTGGCTTGATTATTTTAGTCCTAGAAGGTACCCTGGTTTTCGTGCTCTAAAGTGAACTAAAGCTGGATCAACGATTCTGTCTCTTTGACATATTCATTCATATTGTAATGTCGGGGACATTGCCCAAGGCGATCATAATGAGATTATTCTCAAATCCATTCAATCCTTACCATTTGATTGCTTTAGACACTTTAATTTCACTCGCTCTGATGGATTAATTGTTTATGGAGAACTCATCGCTGATCAATCAGACATCGGATTACGGGAAACTAAAGGAATAGCTATATCAGCAATTTTAGGGTTTTTAGACATTTTGGTTCTATTTAACCTAGCAACAAATAATTAGTCTAACGGTAGAACCTTTTTATGGTACC